>DAIDHM010000057.1 GCA_027459705.1 Ktedonobacteria bacterium
AAAAATCACCCTGATAGGATCCTATCAGGGTGATTTTTGTCAGGTGGTGGATCTACTTATGCCTGATGGTGATGTTCTGGTGTTTCCGCAGTGAGCGGGAGGATCTCCACCGCTTCAGCTAACGTCATATTTTCAGCCGGAACAACCACGTCTGAAGGAATAATCTCCGTGTAAGGAACGGCCACCCCCATCGTTTTGATGAACGTAATCAGTCTGCTGAGCACCTGCTCAAAACCAATGGCATCTCCCGATTGAGCGACAGTATGCAATTCTTCGTCGAGCTGTTCGAATATGGGCAATTGGGTTTCGTCGAGTCGGAACTGTCCTTCTTCCATAATGCGGATGATCATGCTGGTTCACCACCTGATGGGGGCGGCAATGCGCCCTGGGAGCCCGAAGGTGGCAACTCACGCGCCTGACCTGCCTGCGGTGGCGGAAGGTTGCCCTGAACCTGCGATTTGAGTTGCGCGAGTTGATCATCGACTTGTGATTTTGTCGAGATTTGCGCCAATTGCCGGTCAATGTCATCCTGACCGGGGCCAAGCATCTGCACTTCCTGCAACGCTCCCGAATCGATCAGCGCATCCATCGCTTGTGCCCGAGATTGCATCGAAACGACACGGTCTTGAGCGCGTTGCACGGCCAGGTTTACATCACTCATCTCTTCGGAGATGCCGGTAACGGCTTCCTGAATCTTTACCTGAGCCTGAGCAGCGTTGTAGGATGCTTTGACCATTTCCTTCTGAGATCGGAATGATTCGACACGCGCGCGCAGACGCGATTCCATATCAACGAATTTTGCCTGCTGTGCCTTCAACTGGTCAATTTGTTGATTGAAGGTGACAAGTTGCTGTTGCAAGGTAGCTTTGCGTTCAAGCGCCAACCGCGCCAGATCATCGCGACCCTGTTGGACGGCGGCGCGCGCCTGCCCATCTAATTTTTCAATCTGCGCATTGATCTGCGTTTGTTGCAATTCGAGCCGCTTCTCGCTGGTCACGACATCGGCGATGCTCTTGCGCAGATTTTGCAGTTGTTCCAACTGCTTCTGATACGAATAGTCGAGCGTCTCGTTGGGATCTTCTGCGCGATCCATGAGGGCGCTGAACTTTGCCTTGACAAAGGTAGTGAAGCGGGACAGAAGACCCACGATTGACCCTCCCCTGGTAGTCCGGCGCATGACGTGACAAGGAAACCGGACCTGAACGCCGTGCCAACACGGTCTCTGCAATCATCATACCGCGCCGAACGCACCGTAACAAGTGACTGAATACACACGCACGCCGGACGCCCCTGCGGCACGTCTTCCGCGAACCTGACCGAGATTCCTGTATGGTTCACAGATCAGTCTTACCGCGCATCTGGCGTGCCTGAAAAGAATTGGCTATAATGGAGACGCGTAGAGCCAGCGCGCCTATCCGGCGCGCCTGAATTTTATACACAGGAGCTGCGGACCTTATGACCTACGTGATCACCTCTCCCTGCGTGGGGGTCAAAGACGGGTCGTGCGTCGACGTTTGCCCGGTCGACTGCATTCACCCAACCTCCTCCGAAAAAGGCTATGACACTGTCGATCAGCTCTACATCAACCCCGACGAGTGTATCGACTGTGGCGCTTGCGAACCAGCCTGCCCGGTCAACGCGATCTTCGAGGAGAGCGCGGTTCCGGCCAAAGAACGGCAGTTTGTCGCAATCAACGCTGAGTACTTCAAGAATCATTAGTCGTTTCGTTTGGCTGATTCATTATATGGGTCTGCCAGATGGGATCTGCCTTCGCTTGAGTCGCAGTCGCATCTCGGTGCCCAGCGCCGCCGCGACCGCGACTCAGCGTCCATGGTGTACCTGCGGTGATGAGGATGCTGACCCAAAGCGCAGTCGACAGTGCTGAGAATGGGCCAAACAACCATCGTCCAAGTGCGCCGCCCAACAGCGCCGTACTCATTCCCAAGCCAACTGTCCAGATCCATCTCCAGCGCGCCACCGTCCATTGTTGATAGGCACCAAACCCTAAACGTCCACTGTTCGTTATGCCGCCTACTACCAGACCAACGAAGGCCCAGGCCAACGGTGTGCTCCCTAACGATACTAACTGTCCGAGATTCATCGTAGCTCTCCCGTATGACTGTCTGACGATCAACCGGCATAACTCAGAATCCGCACCAGGACACCATAGAGTCGTGCGCCATCGCTCAACAGTGATCTGATCCCCAGACCAGATTTCACCTCAACATGTTGAAAGATGCTGAATTCAACCAGTTCGTGCGGACCCCGGTAGTCACGATCAAAGTTGAGCGATTCGGTAAAAGGCACAAATTCGTCGTTGCGGTCGTGCAAAAGGTAGATCGGGGCGCGTAGTTGCGAGATCACGCTGATCGGTGAGATCGACTGCAACAGTTCCTGGATCGCGGGAGTCAATTGAGCCATGTTGGCGGCTGTCTGGTCGGGAGCGTCGCCCGCGAGTAAATGATACACCGCCTGCGAGAGTGGTGAGAAGGTCGCTAATGTCTCGGCATCAATTGGAGTGCCATCGCGGAAGGCAGCAATCAGCAATACCCCCTCCCCAGCCGGCAGTAGCGGAGCGACGGTATACATCAGAACCTGAATGGGAACGGATTGGATAGGTGACCCATTACTATACAAAGGTTGGGGGATCCATGGCTGGGTGGCGCCATTAACAGTGAGGGCGCGCTGGCTAACAGCGCGTAACAGATCGGCGGCATTAAAATAGCTGCCAAAGAGGGTAATGAAGGCGACTTGATCACGGATCGCCGGTTCGGCGGCCGCCAAACAGATCAGACCCCCGCCAGCGCTGAAACCAATCATACCGACATGGCGTGGGTCGACACCTGGCCACCGCTGGAGATACTGATACGCGCGCACAACCTGCGCCACATCCGCCTTGCTGAGCGCATAGGCGATGAGGGTGGGAGTCGTTAAGGTCATCGTAACAATTCCGCTCTGCGCGAATGAACTGACCAGGTTCACGAGTTGACTGTCCTGACGATTGTCACCCACTCCAGCGATAATCAGCACTGCCTCGCGTGTTCCCGGCACCGGCGGGGGGACAGTCATCGGAGCGTAGATATCCAGATAGGCGCCATCGCTCCCATTGGGCAACGTTAAGGTGACGGTATGGTGCTGGATTGGATCGCCGCCAGCCGTCAGATCCTTGAACTGGGTCGCATCGATCAACGATGGCAGCAGGAGCGCGGCGCGGGTGGCGGCACGTCCCTGGGGGGTAACCGAGAGCACGAATGCCAGGACCCAAAGGATGATTAAGGCGGCGCGCGATACGATGCTAATGAGGCGGCGCGCATAGCGTGATCGCGGGGAGTTTGATCTGGGTATTTCTGGCGTAGTCGATGACATCGCTGCAGTCTCCCTCTCCACTGAACGAGACCGCGTGATATAGGTCTCCTAGATCTCTTACGCTGCCCGGCGTGAGACACTCTCATATGCCGCGCTTACTTCAACCGCTGCTAAAAACTCAAGGATAAGTGCCGCCATTCCATGCGCTGCATCGTTGACCTATTCCTAGCCCATGGCTCTTGCGCTTCGACCGCAGGGATGCGATACTCTGATCAATCCAATGTAAAGGTCGTACTTGATGCAACGCATGCCCACTGCTGTCGCGGGATTCGCCCGCTGAACTGGACGTGTCACTGACGGTTGGCGGTGCTGGCGCTCGCCACACCAGCCAATGGTCGTGAATGCCCAACGTGCCATCGGCATCATGTGTCGCATGGCAGAAGGTAGTGTGCTTGGCGCAACCGATCACTCCCTTCGTTCAGTTTCGTGGCCATCCCCCTCCTCATCCTCAAAGCACCCATTCCCCCTTTTGCACTCGCGTGCACCGATTGCCGTGCGCGCACAACCATACCCATTGGAGGGTCGGTTCTATGTTGTATTCCTCGTCACTGTGTTCGAAGGATCTTGTCATCTCCGTTTGCCTCGCGACGTTGTCGTCTGTGCAGTCGGATCGCGCGCCTCACGCGCGGATCCAGAAAGCGGAGTCGCTTCCTTGTCACGATCCTATCGCTATGATCCGGATGCGCGAACGGAGGATCCGGCGCGTCCTCGCTATACCCTGAAAGAACATCCCTTCCGTTGCCTGGGGTGTCGCCAGATGGTAACGCCACTGATGATGGGCGGCCACCATCGGAACCACTGCCCCATCTGCCTGACCTCGCGCCATGTCGATGAGCAACGGCCCGGCGACCGCCGCAGTCGCTGTGGTGCGCGTATGTCCGCCATCGGCTGGCGTCAGCGCGTGAGGGGTGAATATGTGGTGGTGCATCACTGCCTGGGATGCGGAATCGAACGTGTCAATCGTGTCGCCGCCGACGATGTCCTGGACGTCCTGTTCGAACTTCCATATCTCCCGGACCCAGCAGTGGACAGTTTGGCCGAGTGCACTGAGGACGCTGGTTAACACCAGTGGGATGCTCGCTCGAGCATCCCACTGGTTGCTAGTCAGATGTGGTGCGGCTGTGGCACAATGGACCAGTGAGTCGCGCAGTATAAACACTGTTCTCCGAGAGGGAATCGCCGTGCCAGACAGCAGCCAGTCAAGTGCAGAGCAACACTCGCCGATCCGCACGCAATATCTCGCTATCAAGCGCGAGTACCCTGACGCGCTGATCTTCTTCCGCCTTGGCGATTTCTATGAAACCTTCGATACCGACGCCGAAGTGGTCGCGCGCGAACTGGAGATCACCCTGACGAAACGCGAGTGGGGCCGCGGCGAACGATCACCAATGGCTGGCGTGCCCCATCACAGCGCCGATGGATACATCTCGCGCCTGATCGCGCGGGGCTACCGTGTGGCGGTCGTAGAACAGACCTCCGAGCCGACGGGCCATGGACTGGTGGAACGCGAAGTGGCGCGCATCGTCACTCCCGGGACGGTGGTCGATCCGCAGATGTTGCCCGCTCAGCGCAATAACTATCTGGTCGCTGCAATCCTTGGGCGCGAGGGGGCTGGTATCGCGTATGCCGACATCACCACAGGTGAGTTTGCCTGCACTCAAATCGCCGCTGGCGATATCAGCGGCATGCTCGCGCAGGAAATTGCGCGCCTCGCCCCGGCTGAGTTGTTAGTTGAGGCGTCCGAACACGTCCGTAATGGGGTGCGCGCTATCAAAATCGACGCGGAGAACGACGATGACGAAGCAGTTGACGAAACTGGCATCCCAGCCTGGACTCGTGAGATACCAAACTTCAATGGACCTGTGACACCGCTGGCAACGCGTGACTTCGAAGTCCGTGGCGCGCGCGAACGGCTGTTACACCACTTCAATGTCGCCACGCTCGAATCATTTGGTTGCGAAGGGCTACCGCTGGCGATCCGCGCTGCCGGTGCGGTGCTGGCTTATCTACAAATGACCCAGCGGGGAGCTATCGATCAGATAAGCCAGTTGCAGACCTACGCCATCACTGGCTATATGGCGCTCGATGCTTATACCCGCCGTAATCTGGAGCTTTTCGAAAGTGGTCGCGACCGTCAACTCAAAGGCTCGCTCTGCTGGGTATTGGACCAAACGGTGACCCCGATGGGGAGTCGGCTCATCCGCCGCTGGCTGGGGCAACCGCTACTCGATCTTGCACTGTTGCGGCGACGACATAATGCTGTAGAACATTTCGTGGCCGATAGCCTCAATCGCCAGCGGTTACGCGCAGCGTTACGCAAAGTTGGCGATCTGGAGCGTCTGGCCAATCGTGTCTTGCAACGCATCGCCACGCCACGAGATCTGATGGCGCTCAGCCACGGGCTGCGCTCGGTAGAGGTCTTGTTGAGTGAGGTCGCCCGGGCTGAAACGGCAACGACCCAAACTGCCGAAGCCGACCTCAGTGTGATTCTCCCTGGGCTGGATGAGCCGATCGATCCCTGCTCCGATGTCGCCGCGATGATCGGTGCTGCCCTGATTGATGAACCACCACTGTCACTGACCGATGGTGGGTTCATCCGCGCTGGATACGCGCCAGAACTGGACGATCTCAATGATCGCGCGCGCGGCGCCCGGGAATGGATCGCGAATCTGGAGGCAGTGGAACGGCAGCGCACTGGTATCACAAACCTAAAAGTTGGCTTCAATAAGGTCTTTGGGTACTTCATTGAGATTTCAAATATGCATGTCGCCAGGGCTCCCAAGGATTACATCAGGAAACAGACCGTCACCTCTGGCGAGCGCTATATTACCCCAGCACTGAAAGAATATGAATCCCTGGTCCTCAATGCGCAAGAACGCCAGTCGAAGCTGGAGTACGATCTCTTTGTACGGCTCCGCCAGGATATCGCGACGTTGCATGCTGAGCGCATCGTCGCGACAGCGCGTGCATTGGCAACGTTAGATGTGCTGGCAGCGCTGGCTGAGGTGGCTGAGCGGAATCACTATGTACGTCCCACTCTCAATAACGCGACCGCCATCCACATTATCGCTGGCCGTCATCCGGTCATCGAGGTTACGCAGCGCGACCAACCTTTCGTGCCTAACGACCTGGATCTGGATAATGAGGCGACTCAGATTCTCCTGCTCACCGGGCCAAATATGGCGGGGAAGTCAACCATCATGCGCCAGATCGCCCTGATCGTCCTGATGGCCCAGCTTGGTTCATTTGTCCCGGCAGAAGCCGCCACCATCGGGTTGGTGGATCGCATATTTACCCGCATCGGTGCGCAAGATGACCTGGCGACTGGACAATCGACCTTCATGGTCGAGATGGTCGAGACCGCCAATATCTTGCGGCATGCGACCACCCGATCCCTGATCGTTTTGGATGAGATTGGGCGAGGGACTAGTACCTATGACGGATTGGCGATTGCGCGGGCGATCGTCGAATTCCTGCATCAACATCCACGCAGTGGTGCCAAAACACTCTTCGCTACCCACTATCATGAATTGGTCGAGATCGCGCGCGCGTTGCCGCACGTCCGTCCGGCGACCATCGCGGTGACCGAAGAAGATGGCCATGTCGTCTTCTTGCGCACCCTGATCCCTGGCGGGGCGGATCGCAGCTATGGCATCCATGTCGCGCAACTGGCCGGTCTTCCCCGGCCAGTGTTGCGGCGCGCGGAAGAGATTCTGGCGGAATTAGAGCGGAAGGGTGAGGCCCAGCAACGGCGCAAGACCATGCGCGATATGCCGACTGCCAGTGAAGTCGCACCAACCATCCAGCTCTCCCTGTTTCAACCACCCGCAATGCCCGATCCCATTCTGGAACAGTTGCGAGAGCTAAGAGTCGAAGAATTGACTCCGTTGGAGGCTCTGCAATTACTGTACCGCTGGCAGAGTGACGTCAAAAACCGCGCGTGAGTGGTTGGCGAACATTCTGAAAAATTTGGGAATATAATTGCAACCTCCTACGAATGAGCGGATCAGACCATTCTGCTGGCTTTGAACGCCGAGATGGAAGCCCCGCAGGCCCATGATCATGGTAGATGCTACGTTGTGGTGGCCGATCATATGCGATATATTGGGAATCCCATAGTTCGAGTTGCCACATGTATCGGCAAGCAACATTGTGTTGACCTGCACTCGCAGCGCACGGACGCCGCATTGCGAGATTTTTGCACAACACACGACATGACTCAAGTGACCAGACCATGTTGCGATTTCCTTATCCACCTAGCACGGATGAGGCATCTACTATTTCTATAAACTCACCTTGTCCTGGCGTGTATGTCAATGGCTATAACTTATTGTTGATTCTATACCAAATGACATAGCCACGGTATGAGGGAATTGACAGTGGATGCCCGTTCGCTATAATCTGAACCATAGACGTTGATAAAACAAGCAAAATATCGTCTTGTACAATCAACACATAAATATATACGAGTGAGGAGACCTATGCAAATCTATATCGCCCATATGTTTGTCGATCAGCCATTTTGCGATGTTCTGGTTGAAGCGTTGCGCGCCGCGGATGTTCCGGTCTGGTATGACACATACACCGATGAACCCCTGAAAACCAGTACAACAGCTGAAGAAGCGATTTATGCCTCCGCGATCATGCTCCTTCCAATCAGTCAATCCGCACTCTCATCCAGCAGATTACAAAATGAAGCCCGAATATTCGCGGATTATCACTATGGTGACCCTTCACGCCGCATCATACCTGTCGTACTGACGCCCGCGGCGCGCTCTGGCCTCTGGCCGTTTCTTGCAAATTCCTGGGTAATACCTGCTCAGCAATCGGGGTCCACCTTACCAGAGGATCTCGTACGAGAAGTCTTCGCAGAACTTCATATGACTTTACCCGAAGGCCTTTCATTTACCGCTACCACCGCGATGTCCGTCATGCGAGTGAGCGGGCAGCCAACGATAAGAACTGGATCGCCCGGTTCCCCTATCGTTGAAAGCGTGGCATTGGACGATGAGACTGTCGTTTCATTGCCCAGTGTCGCCTCTCAACCGCCACCTCCTCCCACACGTCACCAGTCGAATGTCGCGTTGCTGTTGGGGGTCGGTCTACTGCTGGCTATGGCGGCGCTGGGAGTGCTCTTTATCACGACAAAATCGCTGGGTATCGGAGGAACGTCAAGTATTGCGCGCCTGGCGACTCCAACCTCCATCATCAATACCGCCCCAACCATCGTCGGCGGGGTTCCTCCAACCGGCACCATCGAGGTAGCCACTGCCACGGCCGCGAGTCAGTTACCCGTTCCATCACCCACGCCGTTGCCTATTAAACAGGAGGTAGCGACAGCCGTCCCCACGGTAACCATCGCGCCAACAGTACCAGCCACTGCGATCCCGACGCCTGGTGTACCCACACAAGTACCGACTCCAGTGCCGCCGACGCCTTCGCCAACACCCACTACATTCGCCACGCCGCTCTGGACCACCATGACCGCATCATCGATCGAGTCCTCTCCGGCGATTGCCAACGGAGTGCTGGTGGTCGGCTCAGATGATACCTACATTTATGGCATCAGTGAACAAACCGGCGTGATTCTATGGAAAGTGAAAACGGGTGGAGCTGTCCGCTCGCCAGTGACCATTGCGAATGGGATCGCCTACGTGGGATCTGACGATACGATGTTGTATGCCATTCAAGTCAGTAATGGGCGTGTGATCTGGCGCTTCCGCACCTATAGTTCAATCCGCGCTGGCGCTACTGTTGCGAATGGGAACGTGTATGTCGGATCGGATGATTCGTTCTTCTATGCGCTCGACGCTGCGACTGGTCGCTATCTCTGGCGTTTCAAGAGCGGTAGTTCGATTAATTCAACACCATTGTTCACACTGCAGTCGGCCCTGCCTGGCAGCGACCAGGAGAGTATGTCCGTGGTCATCTTTGGCTCAAATGATACAAATCTCTATGCCCTTAACGCATCAAATGGGCGGATGCTCTGGCGTTATCAGACCGGGAGTTCTGTCGAGTCATCCCCGACATTGAATGGCTCTCTGGTACTCGTTGGGTCTGACGATGCCCATGTTTATGCCATCCAATTGGCGACAGGAAAAATGGCCTGGCAGGCCACTGCTGGTGGCTCGGTCCACTCCAGTCCCCAGATCGCCGATGGCGTCGTCATCTATGGGGCATTCGATGGGTATATCTACGGGGTGGCATTAAATAACGGCACCATTCTCTGGCATCACCAAACTGCTAATCTCATCTTTGGATCGCCCCTCATTGTGAATCATACCGCCTATGTTGGCTCCACCGATTCGAATATGTACTCGATCCAAACAGGAAGTGGTGCATTGCAAGGCTCGACTTCGTTCAGCGGCTACTTGCTGGCAACGCCAGCTTACGACAATGGGGTGCTGTTTGTCGCGGCGTCCGATGGTTCCGTGAAGGCTGTACCCGTAACGACCCCCTGAAAGAGAGATGTTTGATCTGATTGTCCCTCACGTGCTGAATCCGTCAGCGTTTGCGATGGCAGATATCTCAGTCTGATCAATCAGCCCTCCACAATCCCGCGACTGGAATTGTAGAGGGCGGAGATGAACAGAGAAAAGCGTCAGATCGCTAATTGGTGATTACTTGGCGTGTTCGTTGATGTACGTGAGCGCATCATTCACAGTCTTGATGTTGCGCGCATCTTCATCCGAGATCTTAATATTGAATTTTTCCTCGAGCGCCATGACGAGTTCAACAGTATCGAGCGAGTCTGCGTGGAGATCTTCCGCAAAGGAAGCCTCTGGCTTCACTTCACTCTCATCGACATCGAGCTGTTCAACGATCACGCTCTTCAGGTCTTCCCAGTGGTTTTCAGTCGACATTATGCTGGTCCTCACTTTCGGATTCGAGTTGTTGGGTTGGCGAGTGTCCGGTCCGCGATTCTTCGATCTTCGTAAAGATCGCGCCGAGAACCCCATTGACGAATCGCGCGGAGTTCTCCCCGCCATACGTCTTCGCGAGTTCTACGGCCTCGTTGATTACAGCTCTCGCTGGTACGCCATTATCGAACAATATCTCAGATATTGCAAGCCTTAATATGGCTTTTTCGATGCGCGCCATCTCAGCGAGTGGTCTTTCGGCCGCTGTCGCGGCCAACATCCCATCGATCTGCGCTACATGCGTAACGACAAGCTGCACAAGATCATGAGCAAATTGCGCGACACGCGGGGAGGAATGGCGATCCACCAGGTGGATGTCAAGGGCGACAAAGGGGTCGTGGTCCGTGACATCCCACTCGTAGATTGCTTCCATAGCCACTTCGCGTGCCTGGTGGCGAGGGGAGATTCCCTTAATGGTCATGCGATGTCCTGAATATAAACATTGACTTCATCGACAACCATGCCGCCTACTTGTTCACCCAAAGCCTGAATTACCGTGTCCTGCACGGCACGTCCCACTCGCGGAAGGTTGCTGCCTGGATGCAGGATCAAGTACAGATCAATTGAAATATGGCTGTCGCGCACGAGCACCGCCAGCCCTTGTTGAGGTTCTTTCATTTGCCAGAGTCGAGGCCAGGGACTCCAAACGGGGGCGAACCGCTCGACACCTGGAACACTGAGAGCGGCCAATTCAATGATATGTGCCAGCACATGTTTGGTAATCCGCACTGTGCCTAACGATTGCTCATCCGTCATCGCCGATGGGGAGGGAGCATTCGTGAGAATCTGACCTTGCGAAGATCTCGTGACCATTGCCCTCACTCCCAAGCTTACGCCAGTCCACCATCCACGACAATGACCTGGCCAGTGATATACGACGCGCCGGGCGAGGCCAAAAAGACCACTGCGGCGGCGACTTCTTCGGGCTGACCGAAACGTTTGGCGGGGATGCGCTTTAACCCCTCCGCTTTGAGGTCCGCCGGAAGCTGTGCGGTCATATCGGTTTCAATGAATCCTGGGGCGACAGAATTGACCGTAATATTTCGGGACGCGACCTCGCGGGCCGTGCTCTTCGAGAACGCGATCAGTCCGGCCTTTGCAGCCGCATAGTTTGCTTGACCGGGATTAGGATTGATCCCCGCGATCGAGGCAATCGTGATGATCCGTCCCCAGCGCGCGCGGATCATCTGGCGGATGACCGCTTTGGTGCACAGAAAGGTCGATTTCAGATTGGTCTGGATCACCGCGTCCCAATCAGATTCCGCCATCGTCATGAGCAAGGTGTCGCGGGTAATGCCCGCATTATTCACCAGGATATTAATCGGACCAAAAGTTTCCGTCGCCTGTGCTACCAGATGCTCGACTTCGGTGGATTGACTGACGTCCGCTCGCACAGCCAGTGCCTCACCGCCGTTGGCCCGAACTTCTTCGACCACCGCCTGTGCTGGACCATCACTCTCGCGATAATTGACGACAACTCGCGCTCCCGCCGCCCCCAGCGCCAATGCTATCGCTCGCCCGATGCCGCGTCCCGCACCAGTTACTAAGGCGACTTTTCCGGCGAGCGTCGCAGATTCCGCCACAATTGACCTCCCGCAACGTTTCTCTCCGGATTATGCCACGCGTAGATGTGAAACGCAACGGGGTGGCATAATCCGGAGAGAATGCGAGCGCAATTGGCACTACCTGGCGCTTTGTCGACCTCTCGATGGCTGTTTATGCTCCATCTGGTCCTTCTGCGTGGTCGGAATCTGCGGTCAATTCTTCCTGGTGTAAGGGCAGGGCGAGATGAATCGCTGTCCCCAGACCATTGCCGCTCCGCACAGCGAGTTGGCCATGGTGCGCGCGCACAAACGCCGCGACAATCGCCAGGCCCAGCCCCAGCCCAGAGGCATTGCGAGTGGATGTGCTGTCGATCTGATAAAAAGGCTCAAAGACCTGGCGATGATGCTCCGGCGCAATGCCGATGCCCGTATCTTTGATAGTGATCAGGAGCCAGCGCTCGGTGCTCGCATCCGGAATCAAGCCAGCTGGCAATTCTTCAGGAACGAATCCGTTGGCGTTGACAGTGCCCACCGCTACCGGTTCATAGATATGGATATCGACGGTGATGGTACCACCTCGCGGTGTGAATTTGATCGCGTTATCGATCAAATGGGTCAAAGCGCGGCGATACTGTCCTTCATCCAGCGAGATGAAAGTAAGACTTGGTTCGATACGCGCAACCAGGTGCAAGCCAAATTCGTGGACACGGGGGCGCATCTCTTCCACCAATACCTGGGTTACCTGGCGGATGTTGCTCGATCGCAATCGCCGCGTTGGATTTGTCAGGAAGAGCAGGTCATCGATCACGCTGGTCAGCATATTGGCACTGCCGCGGATGCTCTGAATGAGTTGCGCTCGGCGATCCGCGCTGATCTGGTGGTTTTCGGCCAGGATCTGCGATGCCATGTTGATCACCGTCAGTGGCGCAATCAGCTCATGATTGATGATGGACATAAACTCTTCTTGACGTTGCGAGAATTCAGCTTTGCCGCGGCTCAGTTCATCCTGTTTACGGAGGATGGCGCGGAGGCGTGCTTGAAACTCTGGCATGGCAAAGGGCTTGATCAGATAGTCCTGTGCTCCTGCGTCCAGTCCTGCCACGCGGTCATCCACTTCAACGTGACCGGTGAGAAACAAGACGGGAATATCCGCAGTCCGTCGATCTTGTTTGATGGCTCGACAGAGATCGACACCACTCATATCCGGCAAGCCGACATCCAGAACGATGATAGCGGGCTTGGCGGATACGGAGAGTCGGAGCGCTTCCTGGCCGGACTCTACTATCAACGCGCGATAACCTTGTTGCTCGAGGCCGTGTCGTAGAAAATAAATGAGGTTTTCATCATCTTCGGCGACCAGCACGACCTGAGACTCTTGCAGTTCCATGGAATTCCCTTCCCCCTGGGCCGCGTCCAACTGCGCCCCCAATTGTTGGCGAGAGTACATTGGCTCGCCTAGCGCGCTGTCACCACGGTACCCTGTCAATAGTATACAGGAACTTCCAATAGACATTTAGGCGAGTTGTTCCGCCAGTCGAAGGTCTTGCACCGCCTGCATCGTTGTCTCCAGGTCGGCCCCGAGGGTAGCCAGCTCTTGGAGGCAGGCAGTACGACGTTCAATGGCGGCAACGCATTGGTCGACAGGAACGCCGACCCACAGGGCTATGGCGGTCAGTGTTTCGTCCGGGCAAGTGGAGAACGTGTCATTATTTCTCTTCCAGCTCGAAATGGGGAGGAACTGGATATGCTGGCGCACCTCAGCTGGCGCCGCACCACTATGTTCATCAGCATCTGGCGCGAGAGGTGCTAAGAAATGCGTCGTTAACCAACGTCGCCGCTGTGGCCAGGATCTGCCCGTGAGACCTATATTGACGATCACCTGGATGCGCTGGATATCAGCTAGTGGCAAACGCACATCATCCGTCAATATATTGAAGACATCACGCAAGGTATCGGCATGACACGTCGTAGCGACACTGTAACCCTGCGCGGGGAGCTTCAAGAATCGACTGGCCACGCGCCCCCACATGTAGATACGCAAGTGGTTGCTGACTTCATTGGCAAGTACGGTCGTCTCTTGGGGGAGAGTATCGCTGAGGAACCCAAAATCTTCGTACATCCCGACTGTATAAACGAGCCCGGTCCCTTCAGGATAGAACGGGAGCAGCGAGTTGAGGGTCGTTGTTTTACCAACTCCGGGGGTCGGATCCGTCGGACCCGCGACAATGACCGAAGCACGATGTTCGAGCAAGTACCAGAGAATCGCCGCCGTACCTGCGTCGACGCTCCCCATCGCGACGATCTCTGACAGGGAGAGTTGTTGATCTGATTCATAGTGCATCATGTGCCGATGGTACGGATTGGTAGCGTCGAAATACATACACTCTCTCCTTCGCTCTCTGGAACCTGGCATCGTAGCTAGGCAGTGACGCGATTCAGGCTGGGGATGGCGCTGATTCGCCAACAGTCTCGCCGCCTTCGTGTGCGTCTACGGGCGCATCAACTGGTGGGACAGGCTTCAGCCAGGGTGGTGAGGGCGTCCAGCTGAGGGCAGCCACCGCTGGAGCATGCTCGCCTTCAAAGATCAACGTCGTGACAGACGCGTTTGGGATATGCATCCAATTGGCCCCCTCAATGGGCAATCCCAGATAGTGGATGATGATCAATTTTATAACATCCGCATGGGCGACGATCATGATCGCGTTGCCCAGAGCTTCGTCGTGTCGCGCTGCCTCGGTCGCGGCAACCACTCGACTGAGCACCTGGTAGAACCCTTCGACACCGGGCGGGGGCTGCGTCGGGTGACGTACGAACTGCTCCCAGGCAGGATCTTGCTTACGGATGTCGTCGATCAACTGCCCGGCCCAGGGTCCAACATCGGTATCCATCAAACGGGGATCGAAGATCTGGGTCACTACTCGTTCGCGCACGATCAACGCAGCGGTCTCGCGTGCGCGTTCCAGTGGACTGCAGACCACAGCGCTCAGCGGCAATTCCGACATAGCCTGCGCCAACTCTGTCGCCTGGCGACGTCCGACCTCGTTTAAAGTGACCCCGGGCAATTGCCCGGGTAGCCGATGCTCCACATTGAATTGCGTCTGCCCGTGCCGCACGAGATAGAGCGTCACGCGGCGTGGTGTCGGCTGTACTGGCGCTTCAGTCGTGTTGGTCGTGGCGTTGCTCATCACTCTCGCAATCCAGTCGCTATTTTTTCGCGGCAACCAGGTCCATGCCAGCAGGAATAAGAGGCGGAGCCATGTCCGCAACAGCATCATGCGACGATTGTAGCAGAGCAAGACGCGGTGGTGCAAGGTGAGCGATTTTTCAGCCGCTAGGCAAGGCGAATGCCCAGCGCAATAGCCGTGCAGCATCGTCAAATCGCCCTTGATCGCTCGCGTCCGCCAGAATCACAACAATCAATTCACGACCCGCGTGTGAGGCATCGATCACGACACAGTAGCCTGCGGCGCCTGTCGTCCCAGTTTTTACGCCATCCACGCCCAATGCCTTCCCAGTTGAGAGCAATTCGTTCGTATTCTCCAGAGTAATGGCGGGGTGGGTCGTGGAGGCCGGAATCGTATATCTTGGGATAGCGACTATTTGACGAAAAATAGGCAATGAGAGCGCGAAAGTGGTCAGATGCGCCAGGTCTTCGGCAGTCGTATAGTGTCCACTCTGATCTAGCCCATGCACATTCTCATAATGGGTATGGGTTAATCCAAGCCAGGCAGCCATAGCGTTCATTTGACTGACGAAGGCAGCCTCGCTCCCAGCCACAGTAACGGCTATGAGAGATGCCGCATCGGCTCCCGATGGCAACAAGAGACCATAGAGCAACTGATGGAGTGTATAGACCTGACCAATCTGCATCTGAGGGCAGCAGACAACACTGACATCGGGCGCGAAGTTCTCCGCTGCGGCGGTCACCGTCACTGGCTGATCAATTTTGCCGGATAAGATAGCTACGACCGCCGTCATAATCTTCGTCGTGCTCGCCATTGCGCGCTCCTGGTCACCATGCAGGCTGTATAGGGTAGCCCCTGTCTGGGGATCATAGACGAGCGCAGCTTGCGCCGCCACCTGAGGGGCCAGCGACAAAGTGATTCGTCCAAGTGGCGGTGCCAGTGGCAACTGAACGACCTGCGGTGGAGTGACTATGACAAACCGGGGGCGTTGAGCCGACGAACCACAGCCAGCGAGCAGGAAACATGATATCGCCAGGCAGCACGCGGCCATTCGGGCCAGAGATCGAGGCGCAGGTGAGATCTGAATATGTTTGGTCATATCTACACTCAAGCGCTCACGCGACGGGCACTGAGGCAGAGCATCGGAACGGCGAAAGACAGACGACCAGCTGCCTCAGCCTGAGCATTCAAGCGGCGCTCCAATTCATTGAATACAAGGCGCCGCAACGCTTGCTCAGGAACCAATGCGCGCCATCCAGGAAGAAAACTTAACGCGATGATGGGTGAAGTGAAGAAGTCTCGCGCATCGGCGAACGTCAAACTGTGCTGCACAACATCAGTCCGCTCCACCACCAAGCCGGTTCTCTCGAGTGCCGCGCGGGCGGTCGTGACGGTTGGGCGTCCTTTGACAAGCGCGAGCAGGGCATCGACACTTGTCAGCAATTGAAGATCCATCAGCACTGCATGATAGAGGTCCAGAAATTCGCGGAAGGCCGTCTGCAGTGGTGTAGTGAGGATGACCCAGCCACCAGGGCGTGTCAACCGTGCCATCAGCGCTAATGCCCGCCCTCTATCGGCAAAACTCGTATATCCCAAATTGCACGTTATGAGATCAAAGTGGTGTTCTGGTAAGTTCGCATGGAGGAAGTCACCTTGCATGAACGTCACATTGCGCATCCAATCTTCGGTCGCATGACGTTGCGCCCGCTGGATCGCCGCATCCCAGATATCGATCCCAGCGACATCGGCGTCCTGTCCCAGATAGCGGGCGATCTCCAGGGTAGGATAGCCGGGCCCACAGGCAACATCCAGCACTTGTGGTGCGGTAGGCCGTGGGATAGTGAGGATCTGACTGAGAATGAGGGCGCCAAATGGACGAGACCATTGCGGGATGACCACTGTTTCATACAGGTCGACCATCCCGTTCTCGTTCAGATCGAATGTAGCGGTGAGATAATCCGCTGAGGCAAAGCGCGCGGCAACTGCTTTCAAGGCAGGCGATGCGATGGGCACGATTGGCTGGGGCAGGGCTGACGGCGGCGGTGGTAAAGGTCGCGAATTGCCAAACACAGGCGAAGCAGGCACACCCACATCCCGATCGCGACCCGATCGCCAGGGTAAACTCCGATCATCCTGCATGCTGATTCCCACCTCTTTCGCCTCTCGCTTATTTGGGCACAGCCGTCGGCGTCACCGCCTTAGGTGGCACGGTTGGGGTGGGAGTATTGGATGGGGTGATGATCCAAAAGAGCACCGTGTAGGCCAATTGTTGCTTGTAGTAAATCTCGGCTTTCCCCGGTCCTACTGAGGGAGAATTCATCGAGTATTGGATGATCATGCCATTCGGGCTGGTGATCTGCTGATCGCAACAATTCGCGTTTTTGGGGAGTGATTTCAACGAATCAGTGATATCGATGTTGTTGAGATACCAGCGTATCGAGACATCATCCCCGACTTTGGCCTGATTCGAGACATTGACAACGATATTCACCGGATTGCCAACCTGGAAGATCGCGCTGGGACCAACCGGAATAATCTGGTTTCGTGAGGGAGATCCGTCGATGCCAAGTGAGGAGGTCACGCTCGATATGGGAGTGTTCGTATTGGGAACAGGGGTAACCAACGGACCTTTGAGAAAGGCTGGATCAACGGTAGTGACCGGCGCGACAATACTTTTGGGTTGTGTGAATCCCAAGCCGCGGGCCAAACCAGGCCAAACATTCCGGGAAAGAAACACTCCACTGCCAACACACAGTGCGGTGACAAAGATGACCATGCTAAACAGTCCGCTGATGACGCGCCAGCGCGATGGACGCTTACCAGTGCGCTCTTCAGTGGCTGGGATAAACGCGGGGCGCCGAATGCCCATGGCACGTTCATCTTCCTCAGTGGGTAACGCGGGGAGCTGCGTATTATTTGGCAGCATCATTTGCCCGGCACCGGGTGAGACCGTGAGGGCCAGGTCATCTGGTAATGGGGCGAAATCTTCTTGATACAAATCACCGCGCCGCGGATAGCTGGCGCCAGGATCACCCCGGCGCGGATAGCTGGCGCCGGGATCACCGCGCCGTGGATAGCTGGCGCCGGGATCATCGCGACGGACATAGGGCGAACCGGGTGCATTACTCTCGTCATTGGACTGGCGACGGGGAGCAATCGATGCATTAGGATTTTGGCGACGATCATCCCCATATGGTCGACTTGGTTGGCGAGAGACAGGACGCGATGGTGTACCACTCATGGAAGGGTCAGGCGACTGATCACGCCAGCCGCGCAACGACGAATAGCCACCTGGGGGCGCACCAGGGGCGGGTGCGCCGCAGCGCGGACAGGTACCTGACGTCGGGCGCTCAATGCCACAAGCAGGACATTTCATAGTATCTCCATACAGGGTCTCCCCCGGTCGCCACATCTTGGCTTAGTCAACGTAATGATAGTTGGTTCTAGACGACCAGCTTGATGATGGCAGTCTGCAATCGCGTTTATCCAGACTACTATAGCCGGTGTCCAATGCGCGATCAAGTACCCCCAACAAACTGGCTAGCCGAGTGAACCGTGATCGAGCAATGGCCCCCTGCCAAGCAGAAGCGCTGTATTATACGCACTCTGAACACTATAGCGGTCTTGTGTGTGACTGTCAATCAAGATATGCAATGAAATGGGGAGGGAGAGAGCGCCCTGGGCAGCAACGAAACGTGTGGAGGGGGAGCAGAAGCCACCCAGAGACAATGGTCGAGTGAGCATAAACTATGCCAGCCCAACGAAATGGCGGAAGTAGCCCGAGAGGTCGGCGCACTTCCGCCCAATTCGTCTCTGCACGTGAGATACCTGCTAGTAATCGTTGCGCTCACGTGGTCGTGGACCACGAGGACGATGGTGGATGGGACCAGGATTAATGGCGGCTTGGTCACTTGGATTCAGTACGGGATAGATGCTCTCACCCCGGCCACCGGTTGCTAGCTTATCCTTCACTGCCGCGGAAAAAACAGCGTTTGCTTTGTTCGCGGCTTCATTGGGAGGATAATTGTGATATAATAGAAGGCGATAGAAGGTATCAGCTTCTAAGCCTGCTTGCAATCTGGCCCATTCGACCGGTGTCAGATTCAACTCTTGACGCAGTTGGGTCAAATATGCGGACTGTAACGTAGCAACCTGGGTGAGATCCATTTCCGCAGCGCGGAGTCTATCAATTTGCTGAGGGTGAACTCCAAATTTTGTGAGAATTTCCCATGGGTCTCTAGCCCCATCGGTATGACTCTCCAGAATCGTATATAACTCACCAGCAAAAAAACCCATTGCAAAGCCCCGCAACAATCCTCACCTAATAAGTACATCCTGACACAACCTCTCTCTTTATAAATCCTGTCATGCATAGACACGATTTGGAAGCGATCTGCGTCAGGTCTTCACTCTGTATGGATGAGAATGTATAACTAGCGGGTTGCTCCTTTCTCGTGTTGAGAACTTAAGGAACGCAGAGCGTCCCCAACCTTCGGTATGAACAAGCGCAGTCGCCTCACGGGACTGCCCCAACTTTCGATGTGAACGTGATCATATTGGCCATTGCTCACATCGAACTTGCCTCATCCAATGCTTTTTGCTTTACCGGGCATATGTCTCCAGCCAGGCTGGGGGATGAAGAGTTACTCTCGCATCCAGTATATACCCACATAACAATCACCATAGGTCATTAGATTGTGTCTATCCGCCTCTCCCGCACATCAACATTGCTGCCTTTTCCTGACATGCCTAGTACATGCACAGTACTGCGATATCGAGACGATCGCGACAATCTAACAACACTTAAACATTCATTATCACAATAATGTTAAATTTAATTGTGATAACGCTCTTTCTACATTGTAATTGATACACGATGGTATAGTCAATTGTTTGACAGATATATCAAAAAACGTCATAAATATGACATTGTAAACATATTTATTACAAATAAACATATCGATGTATGCGCCCTCTACTGTTTTTTTATCGCGCGTTATCCCTCAATACAGATCGGGCGATGATGATACGCTGTATTTGATTGGTACCCTCGAAAATCTGCGTGGCTTTCGCATCGCGCATATATCGTTCGACGGGCCAATCCTTCGTATACCCTGCCCCGCCCAGAATCTGGACAGCATCTGTTGTGACGCGCATGGCCATGTCGGTAGCGAAGCATTTCGCCATTGCAGCTTCGCGAGTGGCGCCGAGCGCATGATCGAGGAGGTCGGCAGCGCGATAGGTGAGAAGCCGCGCGGCATCGACAGCGGTCACCATATCGGCAAGCATACATTGGATCGCCTGAAATTCTCCAATGGTCCGATCAAATTGCTTGCGTTCGCGGGCATAGCGGGTGGCTACAGTGACCGCTGCTTGCCCCAGGCCGGTGGCGGCCGCTGCGATGTTGACCCGTCCGCCCTCCAATGCCCCCAGCGCGATCTTGAGCCCATCGCCTTCAAAGCCCAACAAATGCGTGGCTGGAATTCGACAATCTTCGAGGATCAGCTCGGTGGTTGGACTACTGTGCAAGCCCATCTTCTCTACGATTTTGCCAACCCGCAGCCCCGGCGCGTCTGACGGCACGATAAAGGCCGAAATGGCTTTGGGGCCCGTGCGCGCCATAATGACAAAGACCTGCGCGACACTACCACTGGTCACCCACATCTTCGAGCCGTTCAGCACATACTGGTCACCGGCGCGCTGCGCGGTCGTGCGTAAGGCAGAGGGATCAGATCCCGCGTCGGCCTCACTCAATGAGAAAGCCCCCAGCGCCGCGCCGCGCGCCATGGCGGGCAGCCATTGTTGTTTCAGTTCGTCGGATCCAGCGCGCGCGATGATGCTAGCCGCCATATTATGGACACTCAGCCAGACCGCGGTGGAGAGATCTGCCTCAGCCAGTGTCGTGTAGACGATCGCGGCGTGCAAACGGCTGAGCGCGCTACCACCGAAATATTCGGGGATCGTCATACCCATGAGGTCTAGCCGCGCTAATTCCTCTAACACATCCCGTGGAAAACTGGACGTCGCGTCCCAGTCCGCCGCATGTGGCGCTATGCGCGCCTGCGCGAAGCGCTCGATGGTCTCGCGTATCGCCAACTGCTCATCGTCGAGCATTCCAAACATCTTTGTCACTCCTCAGGGCGGAACACGGCCAGCGGATGGCCTACGAGCATCGGATGGTCTGATCTTGCTCCTGCTTTTTTGCTTGTGTTTTCTCTCTTAGATACTATACTATGTGCAAGGTCATGGATGCTATGAGGCATGGCACATCCGCTTGCCAAGGATGTCGATATGGATAGGAATCACCGCGTATCCCCGCGCGACTCCTTCCTCACTACACTGGCAGACCGCTGGGAGGCGGATCCGGTCGTGCGAGGTCGATTGAGTGCGCTACTTGCCCTCTTTACTTTAGTGGGCATGGTCTTGTGTTTTGCGCTGGCATTACTCTTCGTCCGGCGGTTCATCACTCCGCAAGCGGCAACATTCAGTCAAGCCTACATCGCGCCAGATATCGCTAGCGGGCATCCCTTGTTTCCAATTGCCACACCGCAGCCGGGAGCATCTCAAGACATCTCGACACCCCTGGTTGTACCAACAACTACGTTGCCTGTTCCTACCCCTACCATGGTATCCCAACCAACCGTCACCGCCACGGCATCCAACGGAACCCCGTCGGCTACTGGCACTCCCATCAATGGGGTAGCGACCTGTCCGCCTGTCGTCCCTCCCACAACCTTAACCGGCATCCGCATCCTTGATGGCGCTGGACCCTCACCGCTCATCGCCGGTTGCCCTGGGGCGATCTATATCAACGCGCCGAATAATCCGGACGCCCCAATTACGATCACTATCTCATTCAGTCTGAACAATCCCGGCGCCTGCACGCTCAATATTGCCAATGTCTGGACAGATGCCCGTGGCCAGGCAACCGTGACTTTTACCGTTCCTGGCACCTATTGCATCCGTGGTACGGTCATGACCTCCGGCACCATCACCGTCGGCGGTGATACTTCAGCCAACGCGAATTTCATGGCGAACGGCTAATTGCGCTGATGGCCTGCTGATATAAGTGACTGGTTGTCATGCCTGGCACCTGACTACCCAGGAAGTCCTACTCCCATCGCTGACGCTTGTCCTCCTTCCTGCTCCCTGCTACAATGCGGGTCGAAGTATGCGAGAAGGGATGGGCACCGTAGATCTAATGCAAGATCGCCGTGAACCGCTTTTGGACCGTTTGCAAGATCGGTGGGATTTAGATCCGTCTTTTCGGGCGACAGTAAGTCTGGGAGTAAGTGCTGCTGTCATCATTCTGCTGGTGGCCTGCGTCGTGTTGACGGCGTCTTCTACCGGTCGCATTATCGGCGCCCTCACGGGTGGAGGATCCTCCACTATCAACACGAATCCCAACGCCCAGGCAGCGCTCAATGGCAGTAATCCCATCTCGACCTTCACGGTTCCTCCGCCTACTCCTGGCGCTCCACCCAACTATACTGGGGCGCAGCCCATTCCGTCGTCAAATCAAGCCGTACCAACACCAACCGTGCCACCCACCCCGCTGCCTGTGCCTGGCCAGACACCTACAGCCACCGCCCTGGCTACTGGGACGCCCACGACCACGGGCACCGTGACAACGACGCAATATCCCGCACCGACACAGAATCCCTATCCCTGGTTGGCCGGGAGTACAGCGTATATGAGCTGGCAAACTGATGCTACTCAGGCCAATAAACAGGTCACCATTGCGCTGGATTTCAGCAACAATGGCCAAAATCAGGGATGCGCAAGCAATCTCTCGACAAACCTGGACCAGGGTGGCGGTTTAAATAACTATAAATTCACGGTCCCCGGATGTTTCAAAGGCGGGAATCAGTTTACCGTCAATGCGATCTTCACGATCCAGGGGTCGGCTCCAATGACTTATACGTTTGCGGCGAAAGGCCAATAAGATGGCAACTTATCCGGTCTGATAGGCTGAGATAACGCGCTCGATGTTTCATAACCGGTTGCCCGATAATGGTAAGCGACAAGGGAGACGCGCGACGTGCGGGCCGAGATATCGGCCCGTGGGCGAGCGATTGCGTCGTCGGCCCACCAACGGAGTTGTAATTGAATGGATATCCACCCCCAGAAGCCCGCGGTGGCGGACGCGAACGATACGGATTGGTATGAGTTCGGTTTCTCTCGTGTCGAAGGCAGTCGGAAACGCGGTGTCTCATCAATGCCTATGCCCCATGCCCAGACTTTATTACGCTGGGCGGGCTATACGCCAAGTAATGACATTGGGGGGATGCTGGTGCTGGATACCGCGGTCGGGAGTGGCACGACTCTCCTCGCCGCCGCACAGGCGCTGGCGGCGCGCGCGCGCGTCCGACGCTGGGGGGCAGACCGTCTCGCCCAGGAAATTGAGCATGGGCTCTGGGGACTCGATCCTGATCCGATTGCCTGCCATGTAACGGAATTACGCCTACGGCGCCTCATCGCGCATCTCGCGCCCGATATGCCAGCCGCGCGTCGTAAGTCTATGCTCCTGCATATCCACCAGACCGATAGCCTCGTGCTCCCGGCCGACGCGCGTTTCCATCTGGTCATTACGAATCCACCACTGGCGACAGCACGGGGTGTCATCATCAGTCACGCTGGCTTTGAATCCAAACACCCGCCACGTGACGTCTGGTTGCGATTCCTCGAACAATCGATGCGCCTTGTCGGATGGAAAGGCGCGCTGGCAATCGTATTGCCGGAAGCCCTCTTGACAAAGCCAGCAGCCAGCTCTTTGCGCGAGGAATTGTTGAACGAATGGACCCTGGAGCGTATGGCCCATTTGACCGGTGTGTTTCGTTCAGGGCCTGGCGCGGTGTTGTTACTCGCGCGCCGCCACGCGCCCTCAGCAGATGCGCGCGTGCGCTGGGAGCGCATCGAACGATTGTCGTTCAAAGGTATCGCGGCAGAGCCCAATCGCCCTGTCACGATTGCCAGTCGGGGCACTCGCGCCGAGAAACGGCTCGAAGGTGAACTCATGCAAGCAGATCTGGCTCCTGCGCCGACCGGACCCTGGCACTATGCCCTTGGCGTCGAGGAGCGCGCGCTGCTCGAAAAACTCACCCAGCCGTATGGTACGCTCCAACGGCGATCCCTGGGAGATCTGGTCCTACTTTCACGTGGCGCGGAGACACTGAAGGATGCGCCGGATCCCACGGAAAGTCCTACCACAACCGACGTGCCGATCATTCGCGCCATGGATGTCTCAGCCTATATGGCGCAAGCTGGCCGGTTCTCGTTGGCGCGGCATGCGTTCAAGGACGATGGCGCGCAGTGGCGTGGACCAAAGCTCCTCCTCCCACGCCAATCCGCAATGCCTCAGGTCGCCCTGGATGAGAGCGACGCGGTACCCTTGAGCGCGCTGATCACGGTGCGCCCACGCGCCGATGAACCCGCGCCGCACGATACACTGGCCTGGTTATTAGCGATGTTAAACTCGCAGGTTTTGCGCGCGGCCTTGGTCCTGACACAGACTGCCTATACGCTTGCCAGACCCACTATCGACCTGGATGCACTGCGGGCATTACCTATCGCCATGGCGCCTACGGAGGCGCGAAGTCGGATAGCGGGGTTGGCTCTGGAGCTCTCGCGTCATCGCGCAGAGTATGGCAACTCGCCTGATGACGCCTTGCAGTATCCGATTGGGCAACGTCTTGAAGCGATGATTGCCATAGAGGTCGCGACATTGTACCATCTGACTCCCTCCGATCTCGAGGTAGTGGCACGCTGGGGATCATGAACGCTTATTCGGGTCCGGTCATAAGAGCCCATAATGGCTGAGGGTGCTGTTCGCGACCCGGTCGCACTCGCTCAAGACCGACCAGTGATCCGAGGTTTCACATGTATCCGGCGTATATCCCACAGAACCGATACACGTGACGGCCCGGCTGTTGCTTTTGTACAAACTGTGTGGGGTCCAGCGAAGAGCGGCACAAATCAAAACAATCATTCATACAGGAATAGACTGCCTTCTTCCACGTAGTTCCGTACGCTATGGTCAGTTAGACTGCAACTTTTTTCAGCACATGCCATAAACGGTGAGGCCTCCCACTGGTAATCCTATGGCACTTTCCCTCAGGCGCATGAAAATCTACAAGCGCGAGCGCCTATGAGATTTTGTATAATAGAGAGAACTAACAGCACTTAAGAATATGCAATGAGGGAATATGCGGCAGCCACCTATTGCTGGGATCATTGGATTGGGGATGCTGGGCGCATCGTTTGCTCTGGCGATCCAAGCAACTGGTATTTTTACGGAAGTATGGGGCTTTGATACATCACCCGCTATGCGTGATCGCGCGATGCAAGCGCAGGCGATTACAGTCGCTTGCCCAGATCTGGAGACGCTCCTCCGAGGCGTCGATGTCGTGGTTCTGGCGACCCCCGTGCGAGCGATCATCCAGATCCTGACCAGCAACGCAGCGAGCTTTCGCCCGGGGACGTTGGTGATGGACCTGGGCAGCACCAAAGCCCAGATCGTAGCGGCAATGGACGCGTTGCCGACCACCCTTGAGGCGATTGGCGGACATCCCATGACCGGACCCGTTTCCGCTCATCAGATCGACATCGGCGCTGACCTTTTTCGCGACCATCCTTTTGTCCTGACCCCGACAACTCTGACCCATCCAGAGGCCCTCACCTGGTGGCAACTTCTGCTGGAAAAAATCGGCGCGCGCGTCATCGTCATGGACGCCGCCGCCCATGACCGTGTCGTGGCGATCATCAGCCATCTGCCTCGCTTCCTGCCGATCGCGTTACTGGCACTGGCCGATCAAGATGTGGATCCCATGCCATTCGCCCTCGCGGCGGGGGGATTTCAAGAGAGCACGCGCAAGGTGACCGACAACATCGAGATGTGGCTGGATGTGGCTTTGACCAATCCGGTCGGTATCACCAACGCGATCGCTGCGCTCCAACAGGCCCTCGAGAACTTAGCGAGCACTATCGCGAGCGGTGACGCCGACGCGATTCGGGGGACGCTGACCCATGCGCAGCAGATATGGCTGACCCATTTTGGCGCGAAGTGATCCCCGGCGCCGGGTGGCCCGGTTCCGTCGGGTGTTCAGCGCCACGACACGCAGGTTGGCACCTACTCCTCAGCCTTGGTACCAACCGCCGGTTGACTTGCTGACCCGGCTTGATCTGGTGCCGCGAAGCCAGTAGCGGGTGCGAGAACCGCACGCTGACCGCGCAAGAAAGAGGCGATGGCCGCGATGAGACAGAGGCCCGCTGAGACATAAAAGACGGCATGCAGTCCCACCATGAAGGGATCAGAGATGAGATTCGGAAAGAACGAATGGCCCAGCAGCACCTGTTGATTGATCGCAGGAATCTGCTGGAGGACTGCTGGCGGCACCAACTGGCTGACGGGATTATATCCAAGGAATGCACCGAAGAGCGCCGCGGTGGGTGGCAGATGCGCGATCTGGGTGGCGGTGGAGGTTGGCACACCATTAGCGGTCAGACCAGCATACAGCGTGGTAGGCAGGCTTGCGGCCAATCCTGCTGTGACGATGCTGAAGAAAACGCCGATGCTGACGAGCGACGCTCCATTCTGAAAAGTAGCGCGCATCCCGGACGAGACGCCGCGCTGAGCCGCTGGTACGCTGCTCATGATCGCGCTCGTATTTGGCGAGGCGAAGAGTCCTGAACCACAACCCAGGAGGAAGATCAGACCGCCAAAGACCGGGTAGGGGAAATTGGCGGGCAAGAACGTCAACCCGATGAATCCAACCCCCTGCACGACCATCCCGATCGTGGAGAAAGCCCGTGCTCCGAAACGATCCGAAAGATAGCCACTGATCGGTCCCATCAGGACAAACCCCACCAGTAGCGGCACCATATATATTCCAGCCCAGAGAGGAGTCTGCTCGAAACTATACCCATGTAATGGCAACCAGATACCTTGGAGCCAGATGATCAGCATGAATTGCAGGCCCCCTCGCGCTAATGCCGCGAGGAATCCCGCAATGTTTCCAGCAGTGAACATACGAATTTTGAAGAGTTCTAGACGAAACATTGGATCGGCGACATGCATTTCAATCCATATGAAGAGACCGAGGAGTATGATCCCAACGAGGATCAAGCCCTGCACCAGCGGATTACCCCACCCCGTCGGCGCCGATCCATAGGGTTCGATGCCATAGGTGATGCCGAGCAGAAACGTCGTAAGGCCTGCCGCAAAGGTTATGTTCCCCAGCCAATCGATACGCTGATGAGCCTGGATCGTGGCGGTCTCGCGCAACATGGCGTACGCCCAGATTGTCCCTATCAATCCGACTGGTACACTCACCAGGAATACCAGTCGCCAATTGATGGCGGCGAGGATTCCGCCGAGAATCAGCCCAAGAAATTGACCAGCGATCGCGGCGATCTGGTTGATACCCAGCGCGCGTCCGCGTTGATCGGGAGGGAAGGCATCTGTCAGGATCGCCGCGCTATTGGAGAAGAGAAAACCCGCTCCGATGCCCTGAACAATTCTGAAACAGATGAGTTCAAGCGCGCCGGTATTGCCAGTGCCTGGTGTAAAGGCCAACAACGTGCTGCCAATAGTGAAAATGGCGAAACCGAGATTGTACAACCGGACCCGTCCAAACATATCCGAGATGCGCCCGAACGTCACCAGGAGGGTGGCGGTGACGACCATATATCCTAAGAGGATCCAGAGGAAATATCCACTCTCCCCTTGCGATAGGGGATTTATGCCAATGCCACGAAAGATGGCAGGGAGCGCGATCAGGACGATGCTGGCGTCAATACTCGCCATCAGTGCGCCCAGCGTCGTATTGATCAGGGCAATCCATTTGTAGTTGGGGCCAACCGCGCGCAAGCGTCGCGCTGGTGGCGTGCTGTTCACTGCAAGCTTTGGTGTCATGGTATCTTACTCCGGGGTGATCTCTTCGCGCTGGTTGGTGCATCGACGCCGACCATCCGCCTGATTGAACGCTCTTTCGCATACTCGAATGGATCGGAAGCAACATAGGGCCACCTGGTCGAACAGACCAGCGGAACTGATTATAGCAGTTTATTGACGTTTACGTCAACGTCATATGAGTATCAGAGTGCGAGCATCCCTTATCAGCACGCTATATGTCGCCTTTATGGTCGAATCTCCCAATAGATGCTCCATGACCATTATTGACACCGCTTGTCACCCCAGGTTATGATATGGGGGCCATATTCAGCCATATTGGAGCAGAGATAATGGGTCAAGTTCGCGTCGATCTCAATATTTCCCTCGATGGGTATATGACCACCACCGACCAGACCCCCGAGGATCCGTTCGGCAAGGATTGGAGCCGGCTTGTCGCGGCTTACGTCGCGACAAAGACCTTCCGTGAACGCGTCCTTGGTCTCTCTGGCAAAGGCACCACCGGCCTTGACAATACCTACGCCACTGCATATTTCGAAGGTATTGGTGCGGAGATCATGGGTGCGGGTATGTTCGGATTGCACGCGCACCCTGGTGATTCAGACTGGCAGGGCTGGTGGGGTCCTAACCCACCCTTCGGCTACCCAGTGTTTGTGCTCACCCATGAGCAGCGACCAACCCTCACTATGGAGGGTGGCACCACATTTCACTTCGTCCAGACCCCTCCCAAAGAGACTCTTGCCGTCGCGCAGAAGGCCGCGGGCGATCTCGACGTCCGCATCGGCGGCGGCGCCTCGGTGGTGCGAAGTTACCTGGCGGCTGGCCTCGTCGACCGTCTGCATGTGGGCACTGCGCCGATTCTGCTCGGCCGAGGTGAGCGACTGTGGGAGGATCTCCGCGAGTTCGAGCAGGGCTATAAGGTTACCAGCAAGGTCGCCGCGAGCGGAACCATCCATGTGACTTTTCAACGTTAAATCACCTGCATCATCCCCAACGACCTGCGAAACACGCGATTCTTCTGGCTTGAGATGGTTTGAGGATCCACAATCTACGAGATCGTGGCTACGCTCGCGCGCTGGATGATAGCTGCACTCGCGGCCCAGAGATGATCCTGTACCGTGCTGTCGCGACGGTAGGGTGATGGGGTAAGGGATTTGAGGCCTCGTCGATAGAAGCCGCTCGGGTATCCGTCAACGATGAGTCGTGTGATATCATTTGCTGCCACCCCTGGTGTGGTCGCCAGTAGGGGTGCCAGCACGTTGGTGATGCCGCGAAACCAGGGCGGCATATGATCGAAGAGATTGGTCGAGACTAAAAATGGGCCGTAGTTATAGCAGGCTAAGGTCGGATACATCCGCAACAATTTCAGCGTAAAAAGATCATTGGCGACCGATTCATGCAATAGGGTATAGATGCCCTGATAGAACCGCTCACCATTGAGATTTCTCAGGTTCAATCGCATCGGAATAGTGCCACCGGCGGAGATCGTCACCACACGGAGGGCGTCACCATACTGGTCGACAAGCCGATTTGTCAACAAATAGCGTGCAAAATATTGCACGGCGAAGACGGTCTCCAGGCCTTCGGCGGTCAGGTTACGGCGTGGCATCATGACTCCTGCCGAGTGCACGATAGCATCGAGGCGTGGCACCTGCCGCGCCAGGTCATCCGCTAACTGTCCGACTGCGCGCATCAGCGCGAGGTCATAGCGCCAGAAGCGCACATCCACGCCTGGCACTGCCATCTTGATCGTCGCGACTGCGCTGGCGCCGCGCGCCGAATCGCGCCCCACCAGAATGACCGCCGTGCCGTGCCGCGCTAATGCGAGCGCGGTCGCCAGACCGATACCACTGGTGCCGCCAGTAATGAGAATAGTTCCAGCAAACGTTGTTTTGTGCTCATGGCTCTGCGCCATCTTCTTCATTCTCCGCAGCAGTGGTCAATGGGAGGCTACGATGTCGTGCATGGTACATACTCTTGCCCCGTGCAGTGGGTCGACACAACTGGATCTGGATCTCCATTCACCGCCTTGATCGCAGTGCAAGAAGCAGAGCGAAATTTGGCTTGCCGTCACCGTGCCCAAAGCGTGCATCCTCAAATGTGTTACCGACTTCAGTTGGACTTAGCGGGGTGATGTGCATTCCATGGCATTGGGATGAAAACCAGCAATACCCGATTGGAAGTATATGTAGTCATCTTGCCGGAACATCAGGAGCCTTTCAGGCTGGCTTAAATCGCCAGGCCATGCAGCAAATCTTCGAGCAGTGGTAACACTCCAAGTGCCGGTCCCTACGAGCAATTGCTAGCGATTAATCTCAATGAGGAGCACCCAGGCATCCAGAAGAGCGTGGAGATAGGAGAAGAGGACGCCAGGCACAAGCCAATATAGCCCGTTACTATTTCCTTGTACAAGTACCACCCCACTCACAATAAAGGGTATTGTCGATGCCTGAGTAAGTATAAAGATCTCAAGTCGTTGGGGCCAATATTTCAGCAGATATTGTCGCTCTGTTTTAAACAAGTAGATAATTTGTGAACTTGTCTGCGTTCCCCAATAGATTACCCCTATTCCCAGGGTCTCCCAACCAATGGTTGAAAGGGTTTGGCCAGGCACTAACAACAGCGTCGAAATGACAAACACAGCACCAAGAGCAATCAAGGCTTCAGCAGCACGCCTCGTCAAACCTTGAATTTGTAAGATTTTGGTGAGGTTGAGAGATACACTGACAAAGATGAGGCCCGATAATGTCGCTGATGCTCCCACCTGGGCAATGATGAAGTTATCCCAATTGGACACTCTACCAACTCCTTGAATAGTATTAAGCAAACGAGATCTAGTTGACTGTAAGGCCAAGATTTGACGGACAGCCGTTACGTCAAACGATTTTTAAGTACCAAGCGACTATGCGACGATCGTGTTCTGTGAGCTTGGCCTTCATCTCATTTGCTCACCACTCAACTGTAATGTGCGCATCATAGCATACAGCTGGAAATTGAAGCAAGAGCGACGAAGGCCCAGGCCGCTACTGGCCTGGGCGCTTGGGGATTATGGTGCCGAAGGGGGGATTCGAACCCCCACACCCTCTCGAGTACTACGACCTGAACGTAGCGTGTCTGCCATTTCACCACTTCGGCGTGACGCAGCCATGTGCATGACTGCCCCTCTATAATACGTGATTTTGGGCCGATTGTCAAGCAACACGAGCACTATTCACTGCGTTTGCTGCACCCACGCCTGGCAACACCTATGGCCCGGTAAGCAACTGGAGAATATCCAATAAATCAAAGGGCTTGTAGAGGATTTCTAACCCCAGGGTCTGCACGCTCGCGGGGATCTGCTGGCCACGGGCCAGGGTCGTCACAATGATGCGATGGCGTTGGGCCAGCGCGGGATCCTGCACGATCGCATCGATGACCTGGAATCCGTTCGCGGGCATGTAAAGATCCAAAAGCATGATCAAGGGATCTGGCGAATGCTGGAGACGGGCCAGAGCATCGTCGCCAGAAGTGACTTCTTCGACGGTATAGCCTTCATCTGTCAGCGCATCAAGGAGGAGTCGCCGATACGCGTCATCATCATCGGCAATCACAACAGTAGGCACAACGGACCTCGCACACCCGAAATCTTCCGTCATGTGAAGGTATCGACTGTGCTTGCCACTTCCATAGGGCGTCCACGCTTGCCAGAGTGCTCAATGTTCGGCGACAGCGGATTGACTGACCGTCACGAGGTCCGATGATGCTGGCGCGGACGTGGGCAGTGTCAGAAAAAACGTCGAACCTTCGCCAGGGATCCCACGACTCTCCACATTGATCTGGCCACCCATCGCGTGCATATTTGCCCGACAGATCGCCAGTCCCAGCCCCGATCCGGGAGTCTTGGCGCGTATATCACGATCCAGCCGCATGAAAGGCTCGAAGATCATCTCGGTTTCACCAGGTGGAATGCCCGCCCCGAAATCGCGTATCGCGATGCGTGTCTGCGCCGAGTCTGTCACCGCCGAGATCTTGATAGGACCATCCAGGGCCGAATATTTGACCGCGTTCGTCAACAGATTGATGATGACTTCCAACAGTCGTTCTGGATCGGCGCGGACCCAGACAGTTGGCTCGACCACAACGTGAAAGCGATCGGTCGCAATAGGCGCCCGCGCATCAAAGGTCAACGCCACGCTACGCACCGCATCGTCAACGAGAGCGGCGACCTGGACCGCGGAAAGCTCGGTGGTGCGATCAGCTTCGCGGAGTCGCCGCACCGCCAGCAGCGAGCGAACCAGTTCAGTGAGATGTTCAGCGACTTCCGCGCCTTTATCCAGCATCGCCTGTTGTTGCTGATACGCTTCATGCTTCCCGAGGTCACGGGCAAGATCGATATATCCTTGCAGAGCCATAAGGGGTGAGCGCAACTCATGATTGATACTTGAAATGAAATGCTCGCGCAGCAATTCAAGATCCTTTTCATGGGCGTAGGCCTGGCGAGTATCCGCTAATTCTTCTTCCATACGGCGGATGAAGAATGCGCCCGCGAAGAGAATCAGCCCGGCACCGATCTGGACGATCAAGGGGATAGCCAACAGCAACGTGTACCGCTGTCCGTTGAGCAGATGTTGGAGTTCAACCGATGGCGCCGTCACTTGATATGTGCCGATAGTAAAGGCAAAGGCACAGATCGCCGTCACCAGGACAACGAAAGCATTCTCCAGGATTCCGGCGAGAATGATAGGTACCACCAGAAGCGAGAGCATGACCAAAGTGGTCGTAGTCAAAGTTCCATGCACTGGCCCTTGAGCAATGACCAACGCCATAACACTCATCAGAGCGCCGCCGACGACGATGATGGTCGCCAGGCGCGGCAGGCGAAAAACGAGCGCCAGCGAGGCCGCCACAAAGGCGAGCAACGCGACGATCATCTGCAAAAGACTCAAGCCAGTGAAATTGATTGATGCGAGTGGCAATTGAATTAACACGAAGATCAAGAGACCCGGGATCACTAATCGTAAAATCTGCAGTCGGCGGCGCGCGAGAATTTGAGCGATCTCGGGGCGAACATCCGTCGCTACCCCGCGCGCGAGCTGTGCCTTCATAGCGACTCCTCAATGGAGAGCGGATCATCGACATAGGCGCGCATCGTCACGAGGCGATCCGCTGCTGACCGTCGCAACACCTGCGCAATCGCCTCGATCAATTGCAGCGGGCGCACGGGTTTCTCCAGGTAAAGATCAGCGCCAGAATAGAGCCCGGTCATCCGGTCGCGGGGCATGGTGCGAGCGGTCAGCATGATAATCGGCATGTGCGACGTAGCGGGATCACCGCGTAAGGCTCGTACAACCTGATATCCGTTCATCTGCGGCATGGAGACATCGACAATTGCCAGATCAGGCGCATGATCGATACACAGTGATAACCCTTCATCGCCATCGCTGGCCTCGTACACCTGATATTTTCCATAAAGACGCAACGCCGCGGCGACGACATCTCGCACATATGGGTCATCATCGATCACGATGATAGATGCAGGCAATTGTGTCACGCTCGACCTCCATACCCTCAAGAGAGTTCTCGCCATAGGCGGAGCGAGTTAGTCATATCGACGTTGTGTAGTGAAGTATAGCGTGAGGACCCTGGTATGTCAATTGGGTCACCACTACTCATACTGACCAAAGCGGCCCTCTTCTCCCTTGGCACGCATGGTATGATACGATGCGTAACGGAGCGTGAGCTATGCTTGCGCCATCCCCCAAGATCAAGCCAAAGAACGAGAGATAACAGGCTACCATGGCAGAGTCACAATCAACCGATATCCTGATCGTCGGTGGCGGTCCCGCTGGCCTGGCGGCGGCGGAAGCCGCTGCGCGCTATGGCGCGCGCACCGTTGTCCTCGAACGCCAAAAAGAGATCGGGTATCCGGTGCATACGAGCGGAGGCACCTGGATCAGCGATATGCTTGCGCTGGGCGTTCCACCCCACCTCTACCACCCCATACACCACATCACGTTTCTCTCCCCCCAAAACAGCGCCCGGTTTAGCTATCCTGATCCGGTCTGTGCGGTGCTGGATGTGCGAGGCCTCTATCAGCATAGCGCTGAGCGAGCGATTCGTCAGGGCGCGTCGATTCAACTGGCGGCGCCGGTCGAGGGTCCGATCATGGAGGATGGCCGGGTAGTGGGGGTGCGCGCGAAAAACGCGCTCAACGAATCGATCGAATGGCGCGCGGCCGTCACCCTCGACTGCTCGGGCTTCTCTTCTACCCTGGCGACTCGCGTCGGCCTCCATGGGGGCTATAAACGATATGGTTATGGCGCTGAGTGGGACTTAGTGGCGCCCAATTATCCCGACGATGAATTGTACCTGATCATGGGGAGCCAGGTCGCGCCCGCCGGCTATGCCTGGGCATTTCCGCGTGGCAAGGGCCGGGTGCGGCTTGGCGTGGGGGTCATCCGTCCCGATGTGGATGAGGATGCCAGACAGTACTTGCATACCTTCACCGAGAGACTCCCCCAATTAGCGCCGGTCTTTACAGGCGCTTCGGCAGTCGAATATCACACCGGGCTTTTTCCCTCCGAAGGCGCTATGCCCCATTTCGTCATGGATGGCCTGATGACCGCCGGAGATTCCGCGGGTCAGGGTTCGACCCTGGTCGGCGAGGGTATACGTTTCGCCATGTATGCCGGACAGATGGCGGGCGAGACCGCGGCCACAGCCGTCAAAAAGGGTGATACCTCGGCAAAAGGACTGCGCGATTTCGAGCGCGCCTGGAAAGCTCGCTTCGGACGCAATCTCGATGTCGCACTGCTCATTAACCATCGTATTGCCGCCTACAGCGATCAGCAATGGGACGACAGCCTCAACCTGCTGAAGCGCCTCACCCCTGCCCAAGCCGCCGAAGCGGTCAGAGGTGACTTCAGCGCCAGGTTGCTTTTCGGTATTCTTCGCCGCAATCCAGTGCTCCTGCGTACCGGTTCGCGCGCCTTCGTCCAATCTATTCTGGAGCGCGCAGGTATCAATCAACCATTGTCCGATTCAGCAGCATTGCCCGAAACACCCTAGGCAACGGGGCGCGTGGGTCTGTGGCAATGCTGCACAGCGGCGCGCATTCCTGCCGCGTGCGCAATCCAATGACTTGCGCAAGTTCACAGGCAATGGGCCGAGCGCTGCCGGCCCTTGCCACGAGGTCGAAGATGGATGCGTGAGGTGGTGCATGCCCGGCTCGAACGCGCGATGGCGCAACGTCGTACGGTTCCTCATTGGCTTGACCCTCCTGCTCTGCCTCAGCCTCGCCGCGTTCCAGGTAGCCGATCCGGCAGCGTTGCCACCCTTCCGGCAGATCTTCACCGCCGCATCGTCCACCCCAGCGCCACCAGGTGCTGCGCAGCGTATCGTCGACCGTGTTCCAACCTTCACCCAGGCCGACGAGTCGATTGGCTATGATGGGTTGGCGCAATATCAGCGCTACTGGGCCAGTGCTTGCAGCGCCGCTGTCAGCGCGGAGGTCTTGACCGCCTGGGGCGATCCCCACGCGACCATCGGGAGGATGATTGATATTCTGGGCGCGACGCTGTCACCAACAGCTGGCTTGATAGATAGCGCGGGATTCGTGACAGTCGGACGCGCGGAAGGCTTTGCAGTCGCTGTACGCTCGCAAGCGTCGCTCACAGCGCTCATCCATATCGTGCGAGATCTTGGCTTTCCCGCTATCGTCGGTGTCCGTGCCTCGCTCGCCAGCGCGTATCCTGACCTCACGGCTGGTCACTTCCTGGTCGTCACTGGCAGCGATGCTCAGGGGTTCCAGATAGTCGACTCCTCGCTCTATTTCATTCACTACCTGACAGTCGCGGCATTCCAGACCCTCTGGAATAACGCGGATCGCCAGATCATCCTGTTTGTGCCACTCGGCACGCCATTGCCATCCCTCTGAGTCATGGAATTGGCAAGAAAGGTTGTCACCCACCATGCCACAATTGCTTTTAGCAACCAATAATCCCGGCAAGTTGGTCGAGATGCGTGAGCTGCTCGGCACCGTGCCATTCGATCTCGTGTCGCTGCAGGATGTCGGGATACACTTCACCGCCGACGAACCTTACGAGACCTACCTGGAGAATGCCATCAATAAGGCGCAGACCTACGCTAATGTCTCGGGACTCCTGGCACTCGCCGATGATTCCGGGCTTGAGATTGACGCGATGGGTGGAGAACCCGGAGTGCAATCGGCTCATTTTGGTGGTACGGATACCCCGTATCCCGAACGCTTCCCATTGATCGCGGCACGGCTAGCCGGGGTAGATGCGGCGCACCACACGGCGCGTTACCGCTGTGTAATGGTCCTGGCTGAACCCGCCCCCGGGAAGAGGACGCGCCATGTCGAGGGCCTCTGTGAAGGCCAGATCATCGCGACACCCCGCGGCGCCAATGGATTTGGCTATGATCCGATCTTCCTGCTGCCCGACCAACAACGGACGATGGCAGAACTGAGTGCCGCGGAAAAAAATCAGATCAGTCACCGCGCCCTGGCCGCCCAGAAAATGGCTGAGATCCTCCGGCACTGGCCCGACCTGTGGTGACTCGCAGGAGGTAATGCCTTCCACTGCTGTCTGCCGGGTCAGATTGCCCTTCATTCCGCGTTGACGGTCGAGTCGAGCCAGGTTGCGACGATCTGCGTGACGACCGCTTCACAACCATTGTAGAAATGGTCGCAATCTGGCACGATGACGACATCACAAGGCGCCGCAGCCCGGCGCTGAAACTCCTCGGTCGGATAGATGACCGGATCCTCCTGATCGCCACGCAGGTATAATATGGGACACTGGATATGGGGTGCCGTGGCCAGCGTATCCGGAGTCAATTCGAGACGATCCAGAAAACTCGCCGCGCTGATTACATTCCACCAACCTGCGAGCAACATCAACGATTGCCCCTGGCCTGCCGCGACGAGACGCCGGGCGTTCGCGGTGACCTCCGCCAGCTGGTCACCAGCCAATTGGCCAACGGCGCAGGCGCGCGGCACTGTCGCTGGACCACCAGCATGTGCCGAGAGCATGACCAAAGCTCGCGTCTCGGGGTGGCGCGCGGCGAATTGCGCGGCCAGCATGCCGCCATTACTGTGCCCAATCACGATAGGTTGCGCAAAACCACGCTGCCTGAGCCAGGCCGCCGCCGCGTCGTTATCTGCCATCCCCTCGGCGGCAGTCTGAAAAGCCGCCCCAACCAGTGCCCGGCTATTACGAATGCTGAGGATATCGTGGCCCCGCCGATTGAACGCCAGACAGGCAAATCCCAGTTCAGTGAGCGCAGGTGGCAAGAAGCGTGGCGCGCCGGTATAGAAATTCATCGTATTGCCATGAAACAGCAATACGGCCCCACGCGTTCGTCCGGCTGGCACATACCAGGCACCATCGAGAGGCTCACTCCCAGTGGGTATGCTGACAAGCTCAGTCTGCATCGCCATCAATCTTCCACCAGCGCGACGGCCCGGACGGGCGATCCGGTCCCAGCGCGAAATTTGAGCGGGAAACCCATAAAGGTGAAGCGCTTCCCCACCACAGCACGTAAATTGGCCAGATTCTCATAATGTGTCATGCCGTGCGCCCGGCACATCATGTGGCAGGGATAGGTTTTGCTGACTGGATTATCCGGACTGGGGGTATCGACCCCAAAGGTTTTGATTCCATGTTCCACGAGCCAGTTGCTCGCGCTCTCATCCAGCCCCGGGTATTCCCAGGTGTACTCTGGCGTTCCACCAAAACGGTCCGCCGTCCCAGTATAGATAAGCAAAATGTCACCGCGCTGCACGTTGGCCCGCGCCACCTCAACCCCGCGATCCATGTCGAGGGCGGTGATGTACGCATGCGGGCCGCGATGCGAGACATCAATACAGGTCCCTGGCCCATAAAAGACTTCCAAAGACATCTGATCGATCGTTGGCGCTTCAGGTCGCGGATCCAGATGGCTGATCGCATCCACATGGGTCGGACCGTGGTCACAGAGCAAAACACCGCGAGATTGGAATGAAAAACCACCCTCGAAGTTTTGGGCGGTCTCGGCATGCGAAGCATGCTCCCAGATGACGGTCTTGAGATGCCCTTTATAGACGGGCATCCCTTGATAGATCTCTTGTGAGAGATCAATGAGTTGAGGCAACGCTATCCCTCCTTCAGCATGGTCGCCATGCGTCCACCATAACACACGCTCCTGGGGCAACCAGCACGCGACTCCACCCAGCCAGATTGTAGAGGCATGTCACCCCAGGAGCGCTTCACGCTTCAATTGATGGCGGGACGCTCCTCGATCGGTAACGGGGAATCAGGATCCCAGGCAAAGAGTTCGATGAAATTCTGATCAGGATCGAACACGTACATTTGGATCACGCCATCGCCACGCGGCATAGGGCCCGCAAAGACCTCCACCCCATGCGCGCGCAGGTGGGTGATGGTCGCGGCGAGATCATCCACCTCCAGCGCCAGATGGTGGGCCAGGCCCAGACGTGCGCCGGAGCCATCCGCACCAAACCCGGACGTTGCGGTGGTGTCATCCTTGAGGATCAGGTGAAATTCGAAACCAAGTCCACGAAACCATCGACCCCGAAATGTGAAGTTCCGCGGCCGTGGAACCTCCTGCAGGCCTAACACTTCCCCATAAAACCAGCCGGCACGATCCAGGTCGGTCACGATCAGCGCGCTATGATCCAGTTTCTTGATATGCATGTTCGCCCCTCACCTGATTGACTGAAACGAGCAATCACACAGCGTCCGTGCGATTCCCCTGTGGCTTACGATACCATGCAGACCACGCTCGCGGTATGTTGGTGGCAACGAAGTGCATGGTGGTGCATTGTCATCGGCGACAACAACACGGCCTGAGGAGCTTGCTCCCCTTTCTATTCATACACATGCTCCCTGTTGTGAACATAATCGCGCATTTGAGGGCAGGTTGTGCCCAATCGCCCCGAATCGAGATCGGTTTGAGTGTCGCGTCTGACATAGTAAACAGTGGATCAGGAGATCGCGAGGACGCCGTAGTGGGCGCAATTGCTCCCATACCCCATGCCATCGGCCCCGGATCGTTCGCTCCTTGATAAGGAGAACACTATGCAAACCACCTTGCTTGAGCAACTCGCCCATCTACCCGCTAGTGATCTGCCAGTGTTGAGCGTTTATCTGGACGTACGTCCGCTCGGGTCGCTGCCCGGCGAGCGCGCGGATCTCGTGAAATTGCGAGGTCGGCTACACGCAATCGCTGAGTCGTACTGGCCGCGTAGTGTGGCGTATGACGAACTGCAGCGAGATGTTGCGCTACTGGAAGATGAGTTAACAGCGGATTTACCGAAGAATGCTGTCGGTGTGGCTTATTTCGTCGCGGGCCAACTTGATCTCTGCCTTTCGTACATCGCGACCACACCTTTCGCGTTTGAGGTTGCCTATGCACCAACCTTCCATCTCTATCAACTCGCCAAGGTAGCGGAGCACACCCCTGCCACCGTCGTAGTGGTCGTGGATCGCGAGACGGCCCGACTTTTCGTTGCGAGACGTGGGGCATTGCGCGAGGTGGAAGATCTCACCGAAGAAGCACGTTCGATGCGGCAGATCCATTTCTTCGCCGGAGTGGGGATCAAGCATTACGAACGACATTTTGACGAACACCGCCGTATCTTCGCTCGCGAAATCGCCGCGGAACTGGAGCGCCTCGCGCATGCGGAAGACGCTACCCAGATTATCCTGGCTGGTAACAGTGAGGCGATCCCCTGGTTACGCGCTGAGCTGTCTGCGGACCTGCGCCCAATCGTTCTCCCAGTCACGGTTCCGGTCGCGATCGACGAAATCCCAGCGGAAATCAATTCGCTCATCACGCCGATCTTGTCGGCTACCGCCGCGGACGCAGCTCGCGCAATTGGAGATCGTGTGGTCGACGCACTACGCGCCCACGGATTGGGTATCGTCGGTCCCACCGCGGTCCGCGCCCTCTGTGAGCTGGGCCAGGTAGATACCTTAGTTCTGACGGAGGACGCGGCGATCGATCTCGAGACGCGCAATGACCTGGTACGCACCGCGCTGGCAACCCGTGCCAAAGTGGAGTTCATTGCTCCCCATGCCGTGTTGAACCACCTGGGTGGCGTAGGCGCGTTGCTGCGATACCGCCAGGAGGCGCCGCTGTTGACCCGTTGAAAGCTCGCGAACATCGAGGTTTCGCACAGTTGAAAGGATGAACAAGTATGGTTTCCAAGATGGCAACACAGACGGATAGCGACATTCAGTTGGATGTCATGGACGAGATTCGCTGGGACGCACGACTCATGGCGACAGACATCGGCGTCGGTGTCAAGAATGGCGTCGTCTCGCTCAGCGGCTGGGTCGACTCATATCATAAGAAGATTGCCGCGGAAGAGGCGGCCTTCCGGGTCCGCGGAACATTGGCAGTTGCCAATGAGATCGACGTGCGCTTACCAAGTTCCGCTGAGCGTACGGATGCGGAATTAGCACAGACCGTCCTCAATGCCTTGAAATGGGATACTACTATCCCAACTGGCACGTTGGAAGTGACGGTCTCCAAAGGATGGGTGACTATTAAGGGCACGGTCGAGTATGGCTACCTGAAAGTCGATGCTGACCGCGTCGTTCAGCGCATCGCGGGCGTCCGTGGTGTGACAAACCAGATCACCATCCGATCGACCTTGAAACCGATCGATATCAAGGAGCGAATCGAGAAAGCGCTCGTCCGCAATGCCCAGACGGATGCCCAAAGCATTACCGTCGAGACCAAAGAGCACCATGTCATCTTGCGCGGGACTGTACGTTCGTACGCCGAAAAAATAGCGGCTGAACAGACTGCCTGGTCGGCGCCAGGTGTCAGAAGCATTGAGAACAACTTGATCATTCAGCCGTTCTGAGGCACGCGGAAAGGAAATTGAACATGGCCAAACAACCCGTGATGAGCAATCTCAGCTACGATCTGCTCACCGTCTTGCAGAATAAGCTTGAGGCGCTCGCTGCCTATGAAGTGTATCTGAAGGATTGCAAGGAGTCTGGTGAAGATTCCTGCCATCAATTGGTAGCAGACCTCAAGCACGATGATGAACTACACGTAGCAAAACTGCGCGCGGAGCTAGAGCGATTGGTGCGAGAGGGCAAATTTCATTGAGTGAGCTCGCAACCAAGCTCGATGCTGGTATCAGCGGCCGTTACCCGTATTGGGTAACGGCCGCTGTTGCCCAGTGTCGCTAAGAACGGCATCCAGTGTGCAATATGGTTCTGAGAGCACATTGCTACGCCATGCATACGGGCGTGGCGCGTTTACAGTAAACGCAAAATCATGCATGCCAACTGCAGGTCGAGCAAATGTGTGATATCATCCAGGCGGGTTGACAGCAAATCTTCAATCTTGCGCAAACGGTAGCGCAAGGTATTGGGATGCAGCACTAACGCCAACGCCGCATCATGGATAGATTGGTTCGCTGTCAGATACGCTTCCAGGGCAGCCATAAGGATGCCATCATGGGTCTCGTCATAGACCAATACGGCACGAAGCCGTCCCATCGCAAAGTCAAGCAGTTCGGACGCATTCTCGACCTGGAAGAGCAGGCGCATGACTCCAAGATCGGAATAGGTCAATGTCTTGTCACGGCCACCCAAGCGTCGAATGACACGGAGCGATCGTTCTGCCTCGGCATGTGAGGTGCGGATCTGATCGAGCGAGGGATAGATTTTACCCACCCCCACGGAGATGGTGAGATCAGGCAACATCTGGGCACACCGCGATCGCGCCGCGGCCACGACGCGTTCGGCCGAACGCGGAGCAGTGTTTGCCCCCGTCACCACGCCGGCGACGGGAATATCGCCAGAGGCATCGCCGACATTGGTGAGAATGAGCGCCAATTGATCATGTCGGCCAGCTACCAGCGCATGGGGCGAGGAACTTCGCGCGATACCTTGCAGTGCATCGAAGAACCGACGACGGAGCGCGTCGATATCCGCCTCAGAGAGCCGTTGTTGGCCTACATAATGGCCAAACTGATCAATATCAAAGACCAGTACCTGAAAGGGTCCGCGCAGGTCGTGCCCGAGATAGCGTCCACGATCGCGCATCTGATCGGCATCATCATAGCGTCCAGCAATGAGATCATCGGCAAAGCCATGGCGGACGCGGAGCTCAACCTCATGTGCCAGACGATCTTTGACGAGCTCCAGCGCCAGCACCGTAGCCCCATGCCCGAGCGCCCGCAGATGCAATGGGGGCGCGGGAAGCGCTGGCAGCAGGAGCGAAACATAGCCGAGAAGATGTTGGCCAGCGATGATCGGGGCGACCGCGCGCGCTTCTGCGAGGCCAAGCCGGGGCATAGCGGGAAGTTCGAATGGCGCGCGCGCATCTTTATCCGTCATTTTGGCGGCGCGAGCGGCGAGGGCCTCGCGCGAGAGCGCGGCAAGTTCGCCTCCGGCGCCCATCTCGCCGGATTGCGCGAGCACATGGCCAAATTGATCCTGCACGACGACAGGGCTCTGCACAACGCGCGCGAGAGCCGCGGTAATGGCCGGAATGCCCTGATTGGTGAGGACCAACTGCGTGAGGGTAGTATGAATTTCAGCGGAGCGTTCGAGTAATCGGCGTTGCTCGTGCAATTCATCGGTCGTCTCTTCGAGCCGACCGATGGTCATTTGTTGCGCTTCCATGAGGCGGGCGATTTCAATGGCGATACCGACCTGGGTAGCTGCAAGCATGAGCGCGTCAATTTCGATCTGGGTATAATGGCGCGGTTCCAACTGATAACAATTGAGGGTGCCAATATGACGACCATGACAGGAGAGGGGCAAGACGATTAAGGAGCGGTAATGTTCCTGCCGCGCCAGCGCACGCCATCGTACAAATTCAGGATCCGTCTCGGTGTCTTCCACAATGACGATCTTGCCAGAACGAAACGCCTGGCTGGATGGTGATTCGTTGAATTCCAGTTCCTGGAGGTAGACGGGGAAGTTGTGGTTGATGGCTTCGACATAACTCTCTGAAAGGCCAGCCGACCCTTCGATCAAAAGCATCTGCGCGCGTTCCAGTAAAATCGCGCAGTAGTGGACCTGGAGCTTTTCGCGGATCGCAGCGGTCAGATCCCCCAGGGTTTCGTGTAGCGGACGAAAGCGTGCGAGCGTAGTAAAGATCTCACTGATCAGTAGTTGTTCGACTCCGCGCGATAAGACCGCCATGGGAATGCTTGTCTCGCGTTTGTACGGCAGAACCTCATTGTGCACCAAATCATCCTCCAATTCGTTGCCAGAACAGCATCGACGCTGTATCAAGCGACACTGAATCTACGAAAGATGGAGTTCACCGGAACACGATCCTGATCGATCCCGCCCGGGTTGCGGCCCGAGGGAACGATCAGCCGGGAAGATTATCAGCAATTGTACCCCAACATGACAATAATAGGAATATGGTTTCCGCTACCAAAATAAGAGGATTAAGCGGTACAAATACACATAAACCACCGTGATAGGGCGATTTCATGAGATTTTTCTCATGTCAATAGCGCATATTCGTCGATATCGTCTGCCAGGTGTTGGACAACTATACTCTCCATGAGCGAAAACCCGAGCGGCATTTAAGGATGAGAATCTATTTGCGTCCCAAAGGAAGGGTACTGCTATGACTTGGTGCACATATCGCGCGTTCCAGTGCTCGCCAATCCCCCGATATCACCTGGTTTTGGCCATGAGCGCCTGCGACCGCCGTATCTCGTGAAGCAGTCCAAAATTATCTGAGCATGCGCTATCTTGGCATCCTCGCAAGAATCTAGTATACTCATATATGCGGAGACTTGAGCGTGCATTGTAGCTCGCTCCCTGCTGTGAGTCACCCGTTGTGGCGTGAGGCCATAGGCGCAAAAGGAGGAGGCTGATGCGCTGTTCCGGATGTGATAAACCACTGACCACCGGCGTCGTGGTTTGCCTCTATTGTGGCACACCGGTCCCTGAAGGCCTAGATTCCAGTCGTGTAGCTGTGGCAACCGATCACCGTCCTGACCCAGTCCCGCTTTCCGGCGAAAACTGGCGGCAGACGAATGATCTGGCCAGTCCGTATCTGCGCGAAGTCACTTCGCTGACGCCGCCACCACCTCCCCTGTACCTGGGCACGCATTATGCCGAGACGACCTATCCAATTTCGGCCCCAAAGCGCAGTGGCGCGCGACGGTGGGTGCTCCTCGCCGTATTCATGGTTGTATTGATCGCGGGCGTGAGCGGAGCGTATCGTTTAGCCCTCGCCCGTGGCGTCGTGGGATCCGGGGTGAAATCAATTGGCGATGGGGCCGTCTCTGGCCAACCAGCGCCAGTCATCCATAATTACTGTGCGCCGACCCACAGCGATAGCAATCCATTACCGATCATTCAGAATGCGCAATTGACCGACGGGGTACGCGATGTGCAGTCCGGCGATTACACGCCCATCGATCTTGCCACAACCTTTCAGGTCGGCAAATCGGCCTATATGACATTCGTTGTCGCGGCGATTTCCACCAGCGGCACATTGAGCGCGTACTGGTGCCAGGCAAATGGTGCGGTGATCGCCTATCGCCAGATCATTGTCTCGCCCGCCCAGGCTGGGGACAAAGGGTATTTCAGCGTGAATAACATCGATCCCGCAAACGTCGGCAATGCCCACATCATCTTGTGGTGGCAGCCAGTCGCGGTCGATGGCACGATCCGCGAAACCGCGATTCTCTCGTTACCCTTCACCATCGTCCCGTCCACGGCGACAAAACACTAATGGACAACTTACAGCCTGGGAGTGTGCGCATGTTTGCCGGAACAATCCTGGCTGCATTGACCTCGAGCCGGCACGACACGCTGATCTTCCTGGGCCTCACTTCGGTTATCTTCGCGTCGTTTGGCTTTCTCATCATCGCCTTTCTCGTCAGCCGCGGCATGGAGAAAAGCGATGATCCTCATGCCAAAGTCGATTGACCAGCAGGCAGAAAAGCCATACTCATTCTTGGTCCTCGGCTGTTGCTCCCATGTCAAGACGATGGTGATGATGAGGGCGGTTGCGGGACCTTATCTGCTCCCTGGAGTCGGCTACGCATATGGGGCAGAATGGCGCGCAATGCCACCCCTTGGCCAACAAGAGTAAAAAGCACTACTCCATACACGATATCTGTAAGCAACGTACGCGCGGGAAAATTTGGCGCCAGGCTCAGCACAAGAACGAGAGAGAGCGCCCCGCGAAGTCCGGCGAGCAACAATATGGGCCGCCAGATACGCGGAATGCTGCGGCGTGGTGGCGGGAACATGCTGCTGAACGACAGGTGATTTCCGCGCGATGCCACGCTCTGCTGTCGTGAAGCAGTGCCAAAATGCTGTACGGCCGTATTGACGATGGGGATACAGACGAACAGCATCACCGCGCGGCCCAATACCACACCAATAACTACCCAGATGATGGCTGGTAAAGCCGCGACGAATTGCGCCGCACCGATCTGAATTCCCAATACCAGAAAGAGCAACGAGTTAGCGACATAGCCGATAAATTGCCAGATCATATCTACGGCTGCTTGCGTCTGTTCAGAAAATGCGATACTTCGACCGACACTTGCCAACGTGAGCCCGGCACAGACAACAGCCAATAACCCAGATGTTTGGAGCGCGGTGGCGAGTAAAAACGATCCGAATGCCACACCCACGGTCACGGTCATTTCGATCAGGTAGTCATCCACTACGCGCAGGCCTTGTGAAACAAGGTATCCAATGGTGATACCAAGCAATGGGCCACCAAATAGTTCCCATAAGCTACGTAAGGTTATCGTATTCATGGTAGGAAGAGCGATGCCAGCAGTCGGCACAAGCATAAGGATGACGAAAAATGCTACCGCGCCAACGCCATCATTAAACAGGCTCTCGCCTTCAATGATCGTCCGCAAGCGCGGCGTGATTTGCAATTGTCGGAAGAGCGAGAGTATGGCCACTGGATCCGTTGGTGAAACAATCGCACCTAAAAGTAATGCAAGGGGCCAATTCAAGCCGGCGCCCCAATGACCAAAAGCTCCCACGATACCAAGCGAGATGAGCAAACCGGGCACAGCCAACAAGAAAATGGGGAACCAATCCGACCGTAGCCGTCGTGGATCCATGCTCCAGGCGCCTTCGAAGAGCAGCGCTGGTAAAAAAATGAAGAGCACGATATCTGGATCCAGCCCAATCCCCGGTAGAATCCGCAAGATGCCAAGGGTGAGCCCCGTGAGCACTAACACTAATGTATAGGGGAGCTGTAGGCGGCGGGCGAGCAGCGCAATCAAGAGCGTAATGATGAGCAAAATAAGGATGGTGCGGATTTCTGCGGAGGTTTGCATGGATAGTGGCTCCACTCTCGCGATAGTTTATCTGCATTGTCTGTGGTTAGGGTGAATCATCTCCACCATCCAAGGTTTCCCCGCATGCCATCTTTGGCGTATCATCTATAGGACAATGGTGTCGTAGATGTTGCAAAGGAGATCACCATGCTCGACCAGAAACCCTCTTACGAGAAGATCGATGCGGCTAGTGCATTATATGATAAGCGCGAACTCGTGCGCCTGGCAGACGCTCTCAGCGCGTGGGAGAGCACGGCCGTACAACAGGCGAATCGCCGCCTCCCAGAAAAGCGCTCCCACTTCGCCACACAATCTGGCATCCCTGTACAGCGCGTCTATACCCCGCTGGATATCGCGGCTGACGATCTGCAGCGCGATCTGGGACTTCCAGGCGAGTATCCATATACCCGGGGCGTACAGGCGACGATGTATCGCGCGAAGCCCTGGACGATGCGAATGTTCGCCGGATTTGGTACGGCGGAAGAGACCAACGCCCGTTTCAAATATTTATTGGAGCATGGTCAGACCGGCCTCTCGGTCGCCTTCGACATGCCCACACTCTATGGCTATGACCATGACCACGAGTTGGCGCAGGGTGAATTCGGCAAGTGCGGCGTTGCTATCAGTTCGTTAGCGGATATGGAGATTCTCTTCGACGGTATCCCGATGGACCAGGTGACCACCTCGATGACGATCAACAGTCCGGCGGCGGTCATCTGGGCGATGTACATCGCCGCCGCTGAGAAGCGCGGCATTCCGATGGCGGCACTCGGTGGAACACTCCAGAATGACATCCTGAAAGAATATATTGCCCAAAAAGAATATCTCTTTCCACCAGAACCTTCCATGCGCCTGGTGGTCGATACAATCGAATTTGGCACACGAAACATGCCCCGCTGGAACACGATCTCGATCTCTGGCTACCATATTCGCGAGGCTGGCGCGACCGCCGTCCAGGAGTTGGCTTTTACCCTGGCGGATGGTCTGGAATATGTCGAGGCCGCCCTGGCGCGTGGGCTCGCCATTGATGCGTTCGCGCCTCGTCTCTCATTCTTCTTTGATGTCCACAATGATTTTTTCGAAGAAGTCGCAAAATTTCGGGCAGCCCGCCGCATCTGGGCGCGCGAGATGCGAGAGCACTATGGCGCTAAGGATGAACGCTCCTGGCTCTGCCGCATCCATGCCCAGACCGCGGGCGTCTCTCTGACAGCCCAGCAACCGGATAACAATGTCGTGCGCGTGGCGCTGCAAGCATTGGCGGCCGTCCTGGGTGGCACGAATTCGCTGCATACCAACTCCCTGGATGAGGCGCTAGCTCTGCCCACGGAACGCGCGGCCTTGATTGCCCTGCGTACCCAACAGATCATCGCCCATGAGAGTGGGGTCACCAATACGGTGGATCCGCTGGGTGGATCGTACTTCGTTGAAGCGTTGACCGATGAGATGGATAGGCAGGCGACTGACTATATCGCACGCATTCGCGCCCTTGGCGGTGTGGTGCCGTGTATTCGCAACGGCTTCTTTGGCCGCGAGATTGCCGAGGCATCATATCGCTTTCAGCAGGAAGTCGACAGTCACGATCGCATTATCGTTGGGGTCAATGACTATCTCGTCGATGACCCGACCCCAGTGCCGACGCTTTCCGTCGATATGGCAAAAGAACGTATCCACCTGCAAAGATTGACACAAGTGCGGGAAACTCGCGATAACGCCCGTGTCGGCGCCACACTGGCAGCCCTGCGCGCTGTCGCGCGTGGCACAGAAAACACGATGCCGGCCATCCTGGACGCCGTCCGCGCCTACGCGACCTTGGGTGAGATCATGGATGTTTTCCGCGAAGTCTTCGGCGATTACCTGGAAGCTCCCGTCTATTAGACGGATCAGTCCGCAATTGCGATAGTGTCCACCTGCACGCTGGCCACACCCTTATCGAGGATAGAAGTGGCCCGCGTACAGATGGTACCACTTACGCACGGCGGTCGTCCCATGTTGCGGCCGTGCACTGATGATAGCGCACCCAAACGGCAATGCGCGCGTATCCACCAGGCGACCGTTTATCATCCAATAGCAAGCCAACAACCTATCAGGCGATCCGGCATCTTTTCTTGACTATCATCATTTCGCGGCGTAGAATAAGACCGAGGATCACCATACAACGCAGTCAAGTGATATCTTTGCCATTCACCCGCCTTGGTAGGTGAGGCGTCCGCGCGGAAACAAGCCGCTGATCAGAAACGTCGAGAGACGCCAACGGTCAGGCCAGGTCTCGCTGGAGTAAGGCGAAACCCGAAGCGGCTGAATCGATGCCATCGATTCTACGACACGCGGTGCCAAAGCTCGGACTTGGAGGGGGTGCTCGGTCGCAATGGGATGCGTCGCTCATCTTTGCGCCGGTTTCGCCCTCTGGAGTATCCGACTCTGGGGGGCGTCGTCATGTTCGACCCGCTACCCGCCTCGATCCCGGTGTGGTGTACAAACATGGAGTGAATAAGACTTATGGACGCTGGCCCTAGTAGTCGTCGACAGATATTGTCGATTTGCTCACTGGGTATTCTGGCTCTCCCCACGTTTGGGAGCGCGATGTGCAATGCTCCGCCGGTCCAAGACCGACGCGTGTGACCCTTCTCGCGGCATTGAGGTGCCGCGCCCACCGGTCACCTACGCCGTCGGCGTCGGTGCACCCGAGCACATCCTCCTCCCCAGTCGCGTGGGCAAGCCGTCAGGAAACATTGGCTTGATGGAGGTGAGTGATGGCACAGGTCTATCTTCCCGAGCGCTCCGAAGCGCAAGTGCGACCACCGCGTGGACCAATTCAAACCCGACGTCAGAACGACGCCACCCCAACGCAAGGACAGCGCCCTGGGTTTGCCGACGCCATAGTCATTATCGCGCTGATCGGCGCGGTCGCGCTATTGGTCACAGCTGCCAGTCGCTGGACCGCTGAGCAAAATCCCGCGATTCATATCAGCCTGCAGCCTATTTATCTTCCCCTCTATGCCGGTTTATCATTACTCCGCATGATGTTGGCGTATCTCTTATCGCTGGCCTTCACGCTGATTTATGGCCACATCGCGGCAACCAATCGGACAGCGCGACGCTTTATGGTGCCAATTCTCGACATCTTGCAGAGCATCCCGATTCTCTCCTTTTTGCCTGGTGTCGTTCTGGCGCTCGTCGCGATATTTCCCCATTCCAATATCGGCATCGAAATGGCCGCGGTGATCCTGATCTTCACCAGTCAGGCCTGGAATATGACCTTCAGCTATTATCATTCCGCGCGCACTTTGCCCGTCGAATTGCGCGAAGCTGCCATGGTTTATCGCCTCTCGCCTTGGCGCCGCTTCATCCGACTGGAGATCCCCTTCGCGATGATCGGGTTGGTCTGGAATAGTATGATGAGCTGGGCAGGTGGCTGGTTTTTTCTCATGGCTGCCGAGCAATTACAGCTGGGCAATCGGTCATTCCAGCTCCCTGGACTCGGGTCCTACCTCCAGATCGCGGCCAACGCGGGCAACGGTGGCGCATTGCTCCTGGGGCTATTTACCCTGGTCGTCCTGATCGTCCTATTGGATGTGGTCTTCTGGCGTCCCCTGGTCGCGTGGTCAGATAAATTTAAATTCGAGTCCGTACGGTCAACCGAAGCACCTGAATCGCCCATTCTGGATCTATTGCGTCGCTCCACAATCATTGAATGGTTCAGCCTCCATGCAGCACAACCAGGCAGCGAGTGGATCAACCGCCAGATCGATCGGATCTTTCACAACCAAAGCGCGAGCATGCCATCCGATGAATCCACTCCAGCGCCTATCACGTATAAGACCGTCATCGGATGGGGGATAGGCGGCATCATCGCCGTGTTAGCGATGATCGGATGTTTGCTTGCTTTACACGCACTGGCCCAAATTTCGCTGCTCACCTGGGGCACACTCGGGGTGGATGGGTTCTTCACCCTCATGCGTACCGTGCTGGCGATGACCATTGCGGTGCTCTGGACCGTCCCGGTTGGGGTCAAGATCGGCATGAGTCCTACCTGGTCACGGCGCCTTCAGCCGATTGTTCAGGTCGTCGCGTCGATTCCGGCGACCGCGTTCTTTCCTGTTCTGCTGATTGTCCTTTTCAAATTACCCACGGGGGTTGGGATTAATATCGCGGCTATCGCGTTGATGTTGTTGGGTACGCAATGGTATGTGCTCTTCAATGTGATCGCTGGCGCGATGTCGATTCCCTCAGATCTGCGCGAAGCCGCCGACATCTATCGAGTCAGCGGATGGCGACGCTGGCGAACACTCATCTTGCCCGCGATCTTTCCCTACCTGGTGACCGGACTCATCACAGCGAGTGGCGGTGCCTGGAATGCAAGTATCGTAGCGGAGGTGGTGCAATATAATGATAAAACGATCGCAACTCCCGGTCTCGGCTCCGCCATCGCGCAAGCCGCAGCCAATAACACCCCTAGCATCCTCCTCGCGAGCACATTGGTCATGGCCTTCATCGTCGTCTTCATCAATCGCATGGTGTGGCGACGTCTGTACCAGATTGCTGAGCGTAGGTATACGCTCGGCTAACCAGCAATCTTGTGTTCTTCCAAAGCGATAATCTCAAAGAGATAGTGGTGAAGTCATGAGCCTCTCATCCAAGGTGACAAAAATGCAACAACCAACTCACTCGCCAGCAGTCCTGCTTGAAGCGACGCATGTTCGTAAGATGTATGGCGATGAAAAGCGCACCAAACACGGCGAAATCCAGGGAGTATTGGTCCTGGACGATGTCTCGTTGCAGATCCGTGAGGGTGAATTTGTCGCGATCCTCGGGCCATCTGGTTCGGGGAAGTCGACCCTATTACGCATCCTCTCTGGCCTCATTCATCCGACGGCTGGCACGGTACGCTATCGCGACGCACTGGTCATGGGCCCAGACCCTCATCTGGCTATTGTCTTCCAAACCTTCGCGCTCTTCCCCTGGTTGACTGTGTTGGAGAATGTGGAACTGGGATTGGAGGCACAGGACCTCACCAGGACGCAGCGCACCAAGCGCGCCCTCGCGGCGATCGATACGATTGGGCTGGATGGTTTTGAGGATGCCTACCCCAAAGAGCTGTCAGGTGGCATGCGCCAGCGGGTGGGGTTCGCCCGGGCCCTCGTCGTGGAACCCGAACTGCTCTTCATGGATGAGCCATTTAGCGCGCTGGATGTCTTGACGGCGGAAAATCTGCGGACCGAACTCTTGCGCCTCTGGCGCGAAGGCCGCATTCCTACCAAAGCCATACTTATGGTGACCCATAATATCGAAGAAGCCGTCCAGATGGCGGATCGCCTGGTGGTCATGGGGCATGATCCCGGCTGCATCCGCGCCATTCTGAATGGTGTTCCGCTGGCGGATCGGCTGGCCAAAACGCCAGCACATGAGCATCTTGTTGATCTTGTTTATACGATTATCACCCAACCCGATGAAGATGCCGGGACGATCATGGCGGCGCAAGATGGAAGAAAAGAACAGCCAGTTGGACCAACCGCTACACCAAAGCCATCTGGGCGTGGCTATCAATCATTACCACATATCAAAATTGGCGCGGTAAACGGATTGGCAGAACGCGTACAACGCCATGATGGCCGTGAAGACCTGGCCGTGCTGGGGCGTGAATTACAGATGGAACTGGACGATATCCTGCCACTCGTTGAAGCTGTCGAGTTGTTGGGGTTCGGCGAGGCGATGGAAGGTGATCTGATTTTGACGGATGCCGGTCGCCGCCTGGCGGAAGGCGATGAGTTGCAAGATAAGGAGATCTTCCGCGAACAGGTCCTGAGCAACGTCGAATTGATACGCCAGATGAAAGAAGCCCTCGATCGCGCGGAAGACCACGAGATCCAGGAGGATCAGATTCTTGAGCAACTGGAAGAGTATTTCAGTCCCGATGAGGCACGTCGCCAATTCGAGACGGCCGTGGACTGGGCACGCTATGCGGAACTCTTCGCCTATGATGGGGCAAGCGGTCTCTTGTATCTGGAGGACGCCGCGCCAACCTCGACGCAGTAAGCCAGACGGCATTGTACACCGTATGTCCTATGGGGTGTATGATGTGGATGGCAGATGCACTGTGCCATTGTAGGTAACAATAGGAGTACACCATCCACATGCCGAATTCTGTGGTCCAGGCCGCGAACAGCTTGCCAGCGCCGGTCTTCATAGGGTTGGTTGCGGTCCTGCTCTTCGTCAGTACTGGCGGTATTCCTGTGCCGATCACCGCGACCCTATTGGTCGCTGGCGCATTGGCAACGGCGATGCCGCATGGATTATTGGTCTGGGTGGGGCTCCTCCTGGCCAGCGCCATCTCTTTGACAGTGCGTGACCTCAGCTATCTGTGGCTCAGTGGTTGGGGCGCGATGTGGTTGCGGCGTGGCACTCGTGGCATCGCCGAGCGGCGTGGATTCGCATGGCTGGGGGGCAATGCCGTATTGCGGCGCTGGCGACACTCCGCCACTCACTACACCAAGACGACAGTGCGCCAGGTCGATGCGCTCTGTCGCGAGTTATTGCAGCGTGGCTGGTTCGTGATCGCCCTGACACGCTTCTCGCCTTTAGCAACGCCCCTCGACATTGCCGCGGGCGCGCTGCGCTATCCACCGTTGGCCTTTCTCAGCGGCATCCTCCCCGGGCGACTTGCCTATGCCCTACTGCTGCTCGGCGCGGGTTCGTGGGCGGGCCAGGCATTCCAGCGCCACGACGCCTTGCTCGTCGTCAGTGCGGCGAGCACGCTGTTGGTTATCATCATGCTATTACCAGCTCTGGTGCGGCGTTGGTTAACACGCCTCACCCGCGACCCATTGGGCGATCCATCTGGCAGCGGACCTGCAGCGAACCTTCCTCCCACCATCGCCGTCCGGCAGAATGCAGATTGAAGGGCGGCCGTGCCACCCGCCATCGGAGTACCCAGAATGACCAGGCAGACCCAGCCCCAGACACCGCTCGGTGCTGCGTTGATCGCGGCAATTGCAGAGCGTGGCCCCATCACCTTCGCCGACTTTATGGAGATCGCTCTGTACCATCCCGAGGGGGGATATTATACGCAGGTGAAGTCTGCAGGTACAAGTGGCGCGCGTCAGGGCTGGGAAGGCGACTATCTGACGAGCACCGATCTACACCCACTCTTCGGAGCTGCCATTGGTCGACAACTGGCACAGATCTGGGACCTGCTGGGCAAACCCGATCCTTTCGTCGTGCTGGAAGATGGCGCAGGTCGCGGCCACCTGGCACGCGATATCCACGCGTGGACACTGGACCAAGACCAGGATGCGCCGCCAGGTTTTCAAGAAGCGTTGCGCTACCGGACGCGCGATGTACGCATTGGCGAGATCTCTTATCCCCTTGAGGATTGGCCGACAGCGAACGATGCGCCGGCTGACTTCCCACTTCCACCAACCACCCATCACCATCCAGCGGTCAGCATGGGGAAGAACAGCATGGAGCCTGCGCCTGCGGTCATCCTCTCCAATGAGCTCATCGATGCTTTTTCCGTACACCGCGTCGTGGTGCAAGATGGGATCTGGAGCGAGTTCTATGTTGATGTCGCACCGCTGGGCGATCAGCCAGGTCTGGTGCTCATCGCTGGACCGCTCTCTACACCGGCCCTCGGCGAATACCTGGAACGCTATGGTGTGCGGCTGGCGGCGTTGCCCGATGGCTGGCAAGGTGAAATCAACTTGCGCGCGGAGGCCTGGATGGCGGCGGTAGCGGCGCGATTGGCGTCTCGCGGCGTAGTGATCACGATCGACTATGGCGACACAGCTCCAAAGCTTTACCACCATGCACGCCGACTGGGCACGCTGACAGCGTATCACCACCACCAGATCGCGACAGATCCGCTGGCGTTGGTCGGTGAGCAAGATTTGACCGCGCATGCCAACATGACTGCGCTGATCGCCACCGGCCGCCAGCATGGCTTGCGCTTGGCGGGATTGGTGACCCAGCGTGAGTTCTTATTCGCGCTAGGTCTGCGCGAAGATGCTGAGCGGCTGGGCGCGCGGACCTATCCCCTGGCGACGACCGCGCGAGCAACCGACGCTGGCCAGATAGAATATCTGCGCCTGGCCAGCCTGCGGCACCGCGTAGCAGCATTGCTTGATCCGGCTGGCATGGGCGGGTTCCGCGTCCTCATCCAGCAGCGCGGAATGCCTGGCGCGGGGCGTCGACTGCGTGGCCTGCAGCGAACGGTGTAGACATACTGTGAGATCTTGCATTTTGCAAAAGACTTCAGAAATCTCGTGGATTGCGCCGAATCTCACGTTGATAGGTTGTTCAGGTTTGCGTGGCTGGCTCTTTGGCAGAGTCGTATGTTGGATATGGATAGGCGAGTTGTTCCCCCCGCTGTGCGACGTGGAAGATTGATGGTGTCAACCACGTCCCTGCCCTCTCACTCGCCTTTCTCTCCTCTGTTACTGGCCCCTGGACAGACGCTCAGCATCATGCCCTGAGGATTGATCGAGAAGTTCGCGCGGTGTAATGCGGTGCAACTTCAGCGCCGCTATTGACAACGCCCGTCGTACCCCCAATTGGCTACCCTTTGCGCTACCGTCGGATGAATCTTCTTGATTTGCACAAAACATCGCGGCAAACCTCTTGCATAATACGGCTATCCATGGTAAGCTTGTGTCTGTTCCCTGAATAGGGCGTCATGTGACGCGAGCGTTTGGCCCAGTCGCGGGCAGTGCACACTCTGTCATGTGGTTTCATCCCGAAGCATGTCACGGACATGGAGGTCGTTGATGCGCAGGTTTCCAGCACTTTTCAGTCGTGTACGGACGCGCACCCGTGAGGCGGTCATCTTTGAAGATGATACGTTGACCGCGTCGATGTATAAAATGCTCTTAGAACGCGAAGGATTCGCCGCCAAGATTTACGACGACAATGAGGCATGCCGCCGCGAGGTGCGGGCACATCATCCCGACCTGCTCATCTGTGATGTCATGAATGATGGGGGCGCCAGTGGACTCAACCTCATCGAGTCCATTTGCGAAGATCTCGGTGACCAGGTTCCTGCCGTCATTGTCGCTACCGCGCTGCAAACCCATCAGATCCGCAATCACCCGGCATTGCGGCGTGTGCGGAACCTGCGCACCATGATGAAGCCATTCGATATCGATGTTATGCTCAACACCATCACCCAGTTGCTCTGACGACTCATGGGCCGCCCCATCGCTGCAGTGACTACGCGCGACTGGCAAGCGTACTCCCACCAGTGCGTGCCTCCAGCGCGCGTGCGAGGATGAAGATGAGATCCGAGCAGCGATTGAGGTAACGGACCACCTCACTATTGGTGATGGTTCCCTCATGCAGCAGCTTCACTGCCAGGCGCTCGGCGCGCCGCACAATTGTCCGAGCGAGATCCAGGGCCGCCCCATCTGGGGAATCGCCAGGGATGACAAATTTATTCGGGATCTCGACGCGTTGCTGAAGGTCGGTTTCGGTTTCTTCGAGCCAACGAACATGTTCAGCGGTCACACGAAAGCCTACCGCAGCCTGATGTTCTGGTGGGGTGGCGAGTTCCGCCATCAGGATATAGAGATCACGTTGCAAATGCAGAATCACCTCGCGCGCATGTGGATCTTGCGTCAAGGCCCGCGCCAACCCCAGTGCGGATGTCGCTTCATCTACGGTCCCAAAGGTATCAGGTCGCGGATCAAACTTCGGGACTCGTTGATCGCCCAGCAATCCAGTATAGCCATCATCCCCGGTGCCTGTGGTCACTTTCGCCATCGTCTCGCCTCATTTCAGTAGAGTGGGTGTGGTGCATTTTGTAGGGCCTTATCATCGTACCATGTGCTGACTATGCCCATGTCTTCATTCCTCTAGCTATCGCCGCTGGCTGATGGATTCTGATGGATGATCCATCAACATGACGGCCAACAATAATTTGACAAATTGGCTGGCTATCAGGTATACTGAATGTCGTGCGGACGCCTAGCTCAATGGCAGAGCAGCTGACTCTTAATCAGCGGGTTCAGGGTTCGAGTCCCTGGGCGTCCACCTTCACAAAGCCGCTCAGTGAGCGGCTTCATGTTTTTTATCTCCTTGTTCTTTCCCTCCCAAAAATACAGTTTTGACAGCTACTGGAAATTCCTTTGTTCATGTGCTTGCTTAATTGTATTCTCAAGCTTTGTTTCAACGCAAGAGAGAAATGCGCTCTCCAGGGCTTTCCGCAGTGTGAGATCGATGACACGGCATTGCTCTAGTTACGCGCTGTATCTTTCTACGTATCCGCCGAGAAAATCACAGGCGGGGCGATAAGAGTCCAAGGAATTCGACTCACCGTCCTTACTAGTGAACTGAGGATGGTTATTTTTCATTGCGACCCCTATCATATCAGCCGCTTCCTTCCCTCATCTTTGGCTGCAGTGAGACGCGATCATCTGAAACAGCAGAGAACCCGGATGCAGGGTAATTTTTAGATGAGCTGTCCTAGGCTACACCTTATCTGTTCCACATTAACTGTCCATAGTAGTTCTGCATCCATGGCGATCTCTCCCCAAAAGGCTAGTCTTAACACAACAGCGCGATCTGGATCGTGATTTGCGCAACCATGGGCATGGGCGTCCTAATGTTCGCCAGCTTCCGGATCGCGTTCGCGCATAGGTCGGCTTACCATCAACAACCTGTGATTTACACGCGAAACTGTTGTCCATCATCAGGAAGGGGTGGTGGATGGTAACCATGCCATTGACCAACAACTATGAGATATTCCAGCGTTTAACCGCGAGACGATTGAGCTCTTCGCTCGCGCCACAATGACGCGGTAAGGCTCTGTCTCTACAGATAAAGACAATGCCATTTAACAAAAACCTTTTGTACAGCCAGGAACATGCGTAGGTACCGCTTTCGCGTCTGAATGCCGCTCCTGAAAAGCATCAGCGGCGTTCTGAAGATGTGAGGCCCTAGCAACCAGGAAGTAATGAGGACAGCGTGTCGGAACCTGATGATAGCGAAACCTCTCCGTCTATTCCTGATCTCACCTTACAGGAACGCGCTGAAGTGCGGCGGCGGACCGCAATCAGCGCTGCAGTAGTCCATGAATCGGTGCGGCTCGAAGGCGAGCGCGAGTTAGGTCGCTTTCCACTCGCTCTCGCCTGGTCTGGGATAGCCGCCGGATTCTCTATGGGTTTCTCGATGATTGTCGAAGGGCTCATCCAAAGTATGCTCCCCTCAAGTAACTGGCGTCCTTTAGTAAGCAGCTTTGGCTATACGACGGGATTTCTGATTGTCGTACTTGGTCGTCAACAGTTGTTTACTGAAAATACTCTCACTCCGATTTTACCTTTTTTTCCCACCCAAACGGGTTAACATTGCGACGTGTGGCATTGCTGTGGAGCATCGTCCTGGTGACGAATGTTATCGGAGCTGTACTTGTCGCATTGGTCATCGCCAAAACAACCATCTTCACTCCTGCGGAAATGGCCGCCTTTGCCAGATTAGCCAAATACGGCATCTCCGGAGATTTTTGGACGACGACAATCCGGGGAATCTTCGCGGGTTGGCTTATCGCACTCATGGTTTGGTTGATGCCAGCTGCTGACGCGGCGCGGGTCCATATCATTCTCATCCTGACCTACATCGTGGCACTCGGAGGATTCGATCATATTATTGCTGGTTCCGTTGATGTCGCCTATCTGGCCTGGATGGGTGGCACAAGCTGGGGCATGTTTTGGGGCAAGTTCTTTCTCCCGACGCTCATCGGTAATATCCTGGGAGGTACGGCACTGGTTGCTTTTCTAAACTACGCACAGGTTGCCGCTGAAACGGTTATGGATCGACTTTCAGGCGTGTAACCGCATCCTGGCAAAAAAGTTGCAATCCCAATTATCGAGGCATAACCTGATCATCACCAGGTATCTGCCAAATTCGCGAAGGAGGCACCGATGAACCATCCATCGATCAGTAAAAACACGCCAGCAAAAGATATGGAAACTAACCAGCCTGCTGTCCCTGCAAGTGAAGATCTGAAAAAAAGTCATAAACCTCAGAAAACCACTGATCCAGACCCACCAGTGGCGAAAGGTCGCACCGCTGATCCCAATAACCAGCAGCCCGCGGAAGAAAATCCCGATCACGCCACTGCTGGTTCTGAAGAATCGGATCCCAATCAACCAGGAATCAAGATCCGGTCCGCCACTGAAGGTGTGACATCAATAGGTGGGCCAAGTTCTGAAGAATCCGGTATTATTGGGCCAAGCAAACAACCATCAAAAACAGGGAAAGCACCGCTCAATCCATCACGTGCTGACTCAAAGTAATTGCCTTCCCCTTATCATCGACGATTGCGGACCACCAATCCGCAGGAACGCCTCAATGCAGAGATCCGCCGTCGTGAACAGGTCATTCGCATCTTTCCCTCAGAAGCCTCCGCCATCCGGTTGATCGGCGCGTACTTGATGGAGTATGATGATCAATGGACGACCGGTCGGAGGTATCTGGACATGGCACCCTATTGGGCCTGGAAACGCGCCCATCCCGTCCAACCTCCCCTCTTCTAAGCCGTCTCCCTTATCTAGCTGCTGATCTTGGGTAAAGTACAGACCTTTCCGGTCGTGGCCTAAATCTGTTAGTACATAATACAATTTAAATGTCTTCGATATGGTATTATTGTATCATGCAGTCTAAGCGTAAGAGGAATTAATCATATGATGAAATTATTGAGTCAGTTTTCACGTTTACGAAAATGGTTCATTGGAACCAAAAGCAATAGGTCAGATGGTTTTCTGGCCCATAAACGACCCATCAGTACAACCAGAAACCACAATTCCTGGTATAGTGAGTCTTCATCTTTCCAAATGTCGAAAGATATTAATTCCGACATTAGTAAGCGCACAACAATTCCTTTATTTGCTGTTGTAAGGCCACAAACTGCTTCATATCATGAGCAATTAAGTTCAACCCATAAATCAATGGCAGTTGACTCCCGGTTACAAACGACACTGCGCCGCCACAGAATCATCATTGCGCTAGTTTTTGTCCTCCTATCTACTACATTCGCCAGTGCTGGATTTGCGGTACAAGGACTAATTGAATATCATAGGTTGAAAAATGACGCGCAAGACGCACTGGTAGCAATCAACCATATTACCGTTGATCTGGGTATTTCTCAGTCCACCTTTTCACATCACCCTATTACCTTTGCACAGCTTATGCACATTCACAGCGATCTTCATAATGCCAAGTTAGACATAGATGATTTACATCATCATTTATTAATGCCAGATATTCCTTTGCAATTAGCTTTACGCAATAGTAGGATTGCGTCTATTGCACAAAGCGCGTTGTTGCTGAGTGATATCGGACATGATGCCCTGAACATTGCGGACGAATGGGCAGATAGTGTTGTACAAGCTTACAATGCATTGGTAAGTAGCCCTTTACTGGGTGGAAATAGCAGTGGGGATGTAGTCACGACAAATATGATAGCGGATGTTGAGAATGCAATTGTGCAGACTAGCATGCCTCTCGCTCAGATCGAAGCCATCGTCCATGCTACTCCTCCGCCCATGTTGTTTGCAGCCCTCTCTCTTACACAACAATTGAAAGTCGCGCCTTTCCTCAACATCATCCCCATTTTGCCAGGGTTTTTAGAGCAGCTTAAGGAATTTTTACCGGTTGCTGGACCAATTCTGGGTATTGGGACACCAGCGAATTATTTAATTATTACCTTGGATCCCTCAGAATTGCGCGCTAGCGGTGGATTTCAAGGGAACTATGGCATACTGAGTGTCCAAGGTGCTCAACTTGGAAACTTTAGTTTGCGCGATATTGATCTTGTAGATAAATCAAAAATCTCTCATTGTGGACCTCCCCCATTCACTCCCCCAAAAATCTATAGCTGGTGGCCCTTTTGCCCATTTGGAACACGCGATGCTAACCTTTCTCCCGATTTTCCAACATCGGCGCAGCTTACCTTATCAGAGTTTCAAGACCTTGGGGGCAATGTCCAAACTGATACACAAGGCCACATTACTACGAGCAATATCCCAATGACTGCAATGATTGCCATTCAACCTAGTATTATTGAGCAATTATTACGAATAACCGGTCCAATTTACGTTGGTGATCCATATTATGAGATGGTAACTGCAAATAATTTGCAATCTCTGATTCATTATTATCAACTTACGAATGCCGGACGTGCAGTTGGTACACAAGCAAATAATGGAAATACGCTATCAGATGCTACGAAACGATTCACGGCTTTACTAGGACGTGCACTGATCGAACAAGTCCGGACATTGACCTGGGAACAAGTTCGGGCCTATTTTGAAGATCTTCGTAGTGACCTGTCGACAAAAGCCATCCAGATCTATTTTACAAATTCTTTCGCTGAGCAATATATCTTGCGGATAGGTGCTGGTGCTCCTATCTATCGTGGGAACGATGATGCATTTTCGATGAATATCTCTAACATAGGTGGTAACAAGGGAAACATGTATTATGGGGTCAAGTATTATGATGTCATCCAGTTGAATGCACAAGGAGGCGCGACTCATCACTTACTTATTTACTCAACTTGGAGCATCCCGGCAATAATAAATGGGACCGACAAAGGCAAACTCTATCCTATTCTATATAATGCTGACTCTGTAGATAACTATGGCTTATTTCTACGACTCTACGACCGATTTTATTTGGCTAGATCTGTGATACTTACCCCTACAGCAGGATTTGATGAGAAAGGCTTGATCACAAACTCATTGGCAACTACTCATTCTGATATAACTGGTAGAGCTATGATCGGTGGTGAGTATAAAATAATGGGAGATCCTTTTACGCACCCAGTATTGTGGAATGTACCAATTATATCGCTGACCTGGCAAGCTCCGAATATTTATCTACCTGGCAAAGTTTACACACTCTATGAAGAGAGGCAATCTGGGCTTACTGAAGAGGTAAGTATCACTATCCTGCCACCAAATGGGTGTGGAGGCCCGAGCTTTCCATTTCATTATAATGGACCATTGAAGAGTACCCTTGTAATTTCTCTTCCAACTTCAAAATGCAGTTCAATCGGTGGGTACTCGCATTCCGCACTTTCCTCCCCAGCGAAATAGCAATGTTCATAAGCAGATCTAAGTAGGAGTAAGATAAGACAATGCAAATCGGTTAATCGCAGGATATCGGGATAGTAGAGCGGTTGGTAGGTATATACTTATTGGAAATGGACGAAGAGTGGCAAACCGGACGACATGGACATCGACCCGGAAAGCCTTGACCTTTCCACCAAGCAGGGGGTAGAGTAGCTCAGCAAGGCTACTCTACCCCCTGCTTGGCCCTCGTGCCTCATCGCTTGCTTCGCATTTACCCACTACCTGGGACATATACCGTGGGGGATTCCGATCATGCTATAACATTGAGAGTGCTTAGGCACACAAAGAAAATTGATCGATGGGATTTCCGTTTACGCGCGGGTGCCGGGGAATCTCTTTCCAGACATCCAAATAGATTACCCGCGCGGTGAGAGACCGAGAGGATTGCTCATGCTGGACGAGGAACAGCGCGATACGGATGCGCGGGCCGCACGGATACCATTGGCGGACTTTGATCCGACCGATGCGCGGGTGCGGTCGCGGTTGGCCGCGCGGACACCTGGTGGTGGGTATGCTGTCCCCGATACGGACCTGGTGCGTGCTATCCGGGGCTACAACGCATTGGGTGACCGGGCGCGCCGCGATACACTCTTCACGATGCTGTTGGACCGCTGTAAACCGATGTTTCGTAAAATGGCCCAGGGATTGGCACACCGCCCTGAGTGGCGTGAGGACGCGATTGCTGACATGACGGTGCAACTGTGGCGCGAGGTGCAGGATCCTAAGGAGACCTTCATGTTGCAGAACTTCGGGTACTATCTGAAGTGTCTCTGCGCCGACAACTTCAACCGGCTCTTGCGCCGCGAGGGCTATGGCTATCGTACGAATGAGCAGGGGCAAGTGGCGGGTCGACCAGAACACGTTCCTGCCGCACTCATAGATTCCATCGATCGTACGCCGCGCAGCGATGAGCAAGAGAGTGTCGTTGAAACTATCGCTGACCCAACGAACCCCCATGATCTGCGTTTGGCCGCCTTAGAGGCACGGCGTATTCTGGCATCCCTGCCCGATCCGCTCGATCGACGCATCGTCTACCTGCGGGTGTTTCAAAATCTGCAATGGGAAGAAATTGCCCAACTCTGCGGCAAGACCGAACGGACCATGCGGACGCGTTATGAACGAGCGCGTCGTCTTCTGCAATCAACACTGGCCTCATCAGAAAATGAGCCAGAAGACCACGGTGGTGCGGTTGGACTGGCCGAACCACCAACCAAGCCAATCAGACGCGCCAGGGCGCGCGAAAGAGGACTGTGAGATGCGACAGAACGCGAAGTTGATGGCGGAATTGCCACGCCAACTCCAGATGCGCCTGGCTATGGCGATGGACATCGGCGACCAGGCAGCAGTGCGCCAGGCGATGCTGGAATATCCGAACCTGGGCGATGCCATCGCGAGCTTCGTCCTTAGCCTGCAGATTCTCGAGGATCCCCCAACCGAAGATACCGCCCTGGATATCGCTGTCGAGCGCGGTATAGCACGCGGCTTAGCACGCATGGATTTGACACGCGCATTCAAAACGGCGGGGGTAACGAAACCACAGGTAGCGCGACATATGCGACTGGGTGTGGATGTGTTGAACCAGATCTTCGAGGGACGCATTACATTGGCCTCAATCCCAGAGCTGTTCTTCACGCGCTTGGCTAACGCCTTACAATTGGCGGTAGAAGATGTCCAACAGGCCGTCGCAAGGAGCTTCGATGCTCCCCAAAAACCTGCTTTTCGGCGCGGCGATACGCCAGGCCACATTCAGGACTTCGCCGACGCGATCCGCCATAGCGCCAACATGACCGATGCCGAACGAGCCGAGTGGTAACATATTGTGTCTCAAATATCGCGCAATGGATGGGGGGCAATTAATACCTTATGTGCGCCGCCAGGGTTTGATATAATCTCAGTGTGGCTATGCGCCAGGTAGAGCGCTGCGACACCCTGCGAAAAACGCTTGGCAACTTTCCTTCTGCCAGGCTTTGTCGCTTGGTGCAGAATGTACCTCCCATAAAGATAAAAGAAGTTGAGGTCAATGATGGATTTCACGCTCACCGACGAGCAAATTGCGATCCGCGCCACCAGTCGCGCTTTTGCCGAAGAGGTGATCAAGCCGATTGCCCAGGAGATCGACGCCCGTTCCGAGTTTCCGCTGGCGGTGATCCGCGAGATGGGCAAACTGGGATTGTTGGGATTGCCGATTCCGGAAGAGTATGGTGGGGCTGGCGCCGATTTCCTGGCGTATTGCCTCGCGCTCGAAGAGATTGCGCGCGGCGACGCTGCCGTGGCCATTACGATGGAGGCCCATACTTCATTGGGCGCTACGCCGTTCTGGCTCTTTGGCACGGAGGATCAGAAGCAGCACTATTTGGTGCCACTGGCACGTGGTGAACAACTCTGGGCCTTTGGGTTGACAGAACCAGGGGCCGGCTCAGACTCTGGTGGCACTCAGACTCACGCTGAATTGGAAGGCGATCATTGGGTCATCAGCGGATCAAAAATGTTTATCACCAATGCCGGGACACCGATCAGCGGCGGCGTCACCGTGACGGCGGTGACCGGTCGCCGCTCCGATGGTCACCCCGAAATCACTAACCTGATCGTTCCTCAGGGAACCCCTGGTTATGTCGTCGGTCCCGCGCTGAAGAAGATGGGCTGGAAGGCATCGGATACCCGACCCCTGAATTTTGACCAGTGCCGCATCCCCGCGACGAGCATCCTCGGCCAACGCGGTAGCGGATTCCGCCAGTTCATGCGCATCCTCGATGCTGGCCGCGTGGCAATTGCCGCGCTCAGCGTGGGGTTAGCCCAAGCGTGCCTGGACGAATCGCTGAAATATGCTCGCGAGCGTCAGCAGTTTGGGCGGCCCATCGGCGAATTTCAGGCCATCCAGTTCAAGCTGGCCGATATGGCGATGGAAATTGAGCTATCGCGATTGATGTATTACAAAGCCGCCTGGCTGATGATGCGCGACGAGCCCTACACGCAAGAAGCGTCAATGGCCAAGCTCTTTGCTTCAGAGACCTCAAAACGCGCCGCGGACCAGGCTGTGCAGATTCATGGCGGCTATGGCTTTATGGACGATTATCCTGTCTCGCGCTATTTCCGCAACGTCAAGGTCAATGAGATTGGCGAGGGCACCAGTGAGGTCCAGCGCATGCTCATCGCGAAATCCCTCCTTCGCTGAACCTGATACGGCGTTGTCACCCATTGCTGGGAAGCGCACGATGTCGCGGATAACGCGACATCGTGCGCAAAGGTATAGCGGACTTCCACGGATGGGTTACAACGCACTGCCACTGCATATAGTGCCACTATGGCACTCAGGTATTGGCATTCTCCAGCGCGCGCGCCGCGGCGTTGTGACGATGCTGAGCATGCGAAGCTGCTATATTCGTAGCCAGGCAGACGAGCAGATAAAAGAAAATATTCAGCATATCGGCGCCTTTTTTCAAGGAGAGCGTATAGGTTGGCGATACGAGGAAGAAGTCTAACAGCAACGTCCCCAGCAGTGACGCTAGCAACCCCGGCGTGCCGCCGACCGTCAGCGCCACTGCGATGACTCCCAGCAGAATCAAGGCGCCGCGAAAAGTAAAGCCTGGCACGAGATGTACAATTCCAACCGTTAGCGCAATCGCGACGATCTGGATCAGTGAGGCAAAAGCAAGAGTAGTTAGCGGATGGCGGACCTGTTTGGGCATCCAGAGTGGGATGATCGTATTCTCTTCTAGCCAGCGGGTGAAAGTTGTCCAGACAGTATATGTCTCCGACTCAGACATAAATCCTCCATTAGCGCCTGGCAACCACTGCCATCCGCATATGAGATCAATCCACTACTATCATCTTGTGGTGCTCCGGGGTGGCGCTCAGAGCAAAGTCCACATTTGCCTGTGGATACAGCGAACATGCATAGCCATCGCCATACAACCATTCGCTGAATCAGGTCAATAGGATACCACCATCGACACTGAGCGTCGCGCCGGTGATATAGCTCGCGGCGTCGCTTACCAGAAAAACAGCGGCGCGGGCGACATCATCCGCCGTACCGAGGCGACCCATCGGAATGCGCGCCAGGAAGGCGGGATCATGCATATCAACGAGCGTAGCGCCATCAGCTTGCACGATGTCGACCGCATTGGCACGCGTTCCAGGCGTATCAATCTCACCCGGCGCGATAACGTTCACAGTGATGCCGTATCGCGCCCATTCTAATGCCAGCGATCGCGCCAACATCCGCACGCCAGCTTTGGCAGCATCGTAATGCGCCAGATTGCCAGAGGGTCGCGTGGAACTGGTCGATCCAATCATGAGTATGCGGCCACCCTGGCCATGGGTCATCATCTGACGCGCGGCAGCCTGCGAGGTGAAAAACGCTCCCTTGAGGGTAACGTCCTGGGTCCGATCCCAGATTGCCTCATCCACAGCGAGCGCGGCGGCAAAGGGATAAATCCCGGCATTAGCGACGCAGATATCCAGTCGTCCATATAAAGTTGCCGCCGCTTCGATGGTGGCCCGCAGTGACGGGAGATCCGCAACATCCGCAACCATTGCCATCACTCGACGCCCAGTGCGCGTGGCGATAGCCTGTGCGGTCGCTTGCGCCGCCTCACCATCGCTATCGAGGAGAGCAACGTCCGCCCCGGCCTCGGCGAAACGCGCCGTGATTGCCGCGCCGATGCCACGCGCGCCACCAGTGACCAATGCCGCGCGGCCGGTGAGCGTGAATAGCGTTGCCAGCGCTGACAGCGTTGGTTCGCTCATAATGCCCCCAATCGCGCGGCGATCTCTTGCAGACGTCGCAAACTACGGTGATCCTGAACGCGCTCCAGCACAGGTCGCGCGCTGGCCAGATAGCGTGCGTCATCCGACTGATCCGCCAATACGAGCCACATACGCGCGGCATACAGGGTCAGGTGATGCGTTTCCGCAGCGCTGATCGCCGCCGCCAGATTGGCGTTATCGCGATCATACAGTGCGGTAGCCACCGCACAGGCGCGATCGGCGATGTCCACCGCCATGCGCGCATCGCCTGCTCTGGCGATAATCTCCGGTCGTACAGCAATGCCATACTCATTCAGATACATCATCGCTATCAGGATCATCATACCTTGCCACTCATTTAAAGACTGCGAAAGGTCACCCAGGTCGTTGTCACGGAAGGCTGTGGCTAACTTCTGTACTGCTTCAATGGACCCCATGACTCGCCGCAATGTTGCAAGGGAAGCATCGATCCGTGGTCGATCCTCACGTGCCAGGGCGACGAGCAAGAGCATGAGATAGCAATCACCGAGATTAATCGCGATGCTCGGATCGAACCTCGTTTGATCAACCACAGACTCGATCAAGGGCACAAACTGTTCCAATACATCCCAGTCGCCGCTGTAATAGGCCGCGAACATCGCCATACTAACGGGCGGTATGAGAAAAATTGGCGATTGCTCTGGTCGCAACATGCCTAAAGCGCGTCGCGCGGTCGCGATGACCTCCGGGTAATCCCCAACGACGAAATGCACCGCGCCCAATGTGCTAAACGCGTCAAACCGCTCACGGGCTGAGATTTGAGAAAGGCTCAGGCGCAACTCAATGAGCGGATAGATCTCCGTGACCATGCCATTTGACATATAAACGAGCGTGATAGCATCAAGTGCTTCGCTGACGATATGTTCTTTGTGCTGATCGGTGTAATACTCGATCAATGCCAGAATGGGCGGAACTTCCGCAAGCAATTGCTTTGGCGGAAGCGCGGTTTTATTGGCCAGATAGCCCAATCGCGTGATCAGGAGTTGGTGGCGTTCCTCGGTCAGATCTGCACTTGTAGCGAGTTCGAGTGCGGCGGTGATCTCCGCCAGAACTTGCTCGCGCGCTGGGCTCAGTTCGGGCATAATGAAGGTGCGCCACAGGCATGATGTCATCTTGCGCGTTAAGCGAACCCCTATCGCAGGCTCACTCGCCAGATCGGCTTGCCATTGGGTAAAAGCCGTGCGATAGGCGCTATAGGCAGTGTCGCCGCCGGGTAACGCATCGCCGTATTCTTCGTTGATCACCACATGCAGATCTGGGTCGGCCAGCGCCAATGCATCGCGGTAATGTTGGGAGGCTTCGGCAAAGGCCCCCGTGTATCCTGCTCGAGCGCCAGCTTTGCGGAGCGCCGTGATGGCATGATCGATCGGAAAGGGCAGCGCGGCGGGGATGGCGGATTGGCGGGAAAGCAGCACTGCCTCGCGATAATGAAAGGCGATAAGTTCGATTGGTGGGTCATCCGTCACCTCCAGCCAACTTGCCAGCGCGCTATGCAGTTTGATACGCTCCTGACGCGCCAACAAACCATAGGCCACATCGCGGATCAAGATATGGCGAAAATTATAACGACCGGCTTCCGGTTGAATCAGCAGATCGCGCGCGACAAGGTGATCCAGCGCTGTGACAATCGCCGCAAAGGAAGCGTCAGGCAGCAATGCCGCGATCAATCGGGGGTGCACTACGCGACTGGCGACCGCCGCGACCTGGATCACCGCACGAGACAAACCATCAAGGCGGTCCAACCGTGCCAGGACCGCTTCATGTACGGTATCAGGCAAAGTGATGGTGGTACTGGCATCGACACCTCGCTCGGCCAGGCCATGCGCAATCTCCAGCGCGAAAAATGGATTGCCGCCGGACTGTTCGGCGATACGCGTGAGCGATGCGGCCGGCCATTCCGGCAGGACCATCGCCAGGAGCGTCGTCGTCTGCGTGGTGGTGAGAGGCTGGAGCGCGAGCATAACGCTATTCTGTCGCCCACCTCCCCAGTTCGGTCGGCGATCGAGCAATTCTGGTCGACTGAGTGCCAGGATCAGGATCGGCGTGTCTTTGCAGTGCATCGTCAGATAATCGAGCAGATCAAGCAACGTCTCACTGGCCCAGTGGATATCCTCGAAAATGAGCACTAATGGTGCCTGGCGGGCACCTGCTTCTAGCAAGAGCCGCCAGGCACTGAACGCCGCTTCACGTTCCTGAGCGATCTCGCTTTCTCCTCCCAGCGTCGCGCGGATCAGTAACGCCAGTGTCTTCGCCTCGTCGACGGGATAACCGCTACGCTCCAGGGCCGCTGCAATCACTGGTGCGGTCGCGGTTCCACCAAGTAAGCTGTCGATCATTCCTTGAAGCGGGAGAAACGAAAGGACCTGGCCATAGGGTAGGCAACGTGCCACTGCGGTCTGAAACTCCACAGCGGGATCGATCTGGCTAAGAAATTCTTCGAGGATGCGCGTCTTACCTATCCCCGCTGGCGCGACCAGCGTCAGGAGGTGTGGGCGGCGTTCTTCCAGGACGCGGGCCTGAAGCAGGGCTAATTGAGCGAGGTCGGCTTTGCGTCCAACGATGGGCAATCGTTCCCGCAAACGCTGTTCACGAGGCCCACTGACAGGGTAGACTTTGAGTGGCAGAGGTTTGCCCTTCGCTTCGATTCGCCGTGGTTCATCGAAAAGGAACCCGTAACGCGCTGCCAGATAGCTGCGTTCTCCCCCCAACACTTCTCCGGGCAGCGCATGCTGCTCGATCCGCGCGGCGACATTGACTGCATCCCCCGTGATCAGGAAATCACCACCGGAAATATCACTTGTCGCGACCACCTCACCGGTATTGACTCCTACCCGCAGTTGCATGTGCACCACACCCGTACCATTCAACGCGGGATCGGCGGCGACAGCGTTGCGCAGAGCCAACGCGGCGGCGATGGCGCGCTCAGCATCATCGCCGTGCGCGACGGGGAGGCCAAAAATCGCCATCACCGCGTCGCCAATGAATTTTTCCAGCGTGCCGCCATGGTCCGAGACAGCCTGTCGCGCGTGCGCATAATATCGCCCCATGATGGCCCGCATGTCTTCGGGGTCCAATGCGTCACCAAGCTCGGTTGATCCGGCGACATCCGCGAAGAGGATCGTCACCAGTTTCCGTTCTTCGGCCATCCCAGACTCCTTTGCGTCTTACCCCGTGTGACAAGCTCTGGGGCGCACTGCTCAGACTGATCACAGAGGGGTCAAGTCGTCATGCCTGGCCAACGGGCGTGGGCAGCACCTGAGGCACTGCGGGTAATTGTACGACGAAGGTCGATCCTTCGCCAGGTCGACCACTACTCTCGATCCAGATCGTGCCCCCCATGGACTGCGCGTATACTCGACAAAGATACAGACCAAGGCCGGTGCCAGGAACATTTGACGCCAGGTCACGCGGTAGGCGTGCAAAGCGATTGAAGAGTAGCGCCGCCTCGCGCGGGGCAATTCCTGGTCCATGATCGCGTACCGCGATGCGAACCAGATCGGACTGCCCATCGCGGCTCTGGAATGACTGCGCCGTGACCTCGATTGGCGCATTGGCGGGTGAATATTTGACGGCGTTGGAGAGCAGGTTTGTCAGAATCTGCTGGAGACGCATGGTATCTCCAAGAACCATCAACGTCGGCGCGATAGCCACAAAGATCTCGCGCTCAGCCGCCTGCCCGCCTTGCGGTTCAATCAGCGAGAGCGCGGCGTCAAAGACTGACCGCACATTGATCGGGTCGCGTGCCACCGGGGCTGTCTCATCAATGCGCCGCACTTCGAGGAGGCTCGAGAGCAGCGTCAGGAGCCGCTGACTAGAGCGCGTGGCACGCTCCAGGGTTTGCATCGTGACTGGTTGTGGCAGGGTGGGAAGCGCTTCGTGCAGAAATGCGACCGTGCTATGCACTGTCATGATCGGCGTGCGCAGCTCATGATTGACATGGGTAATGAACTGATCTTTGAGATCATCGAGTTGTTTGGCTTGCTCGTACGCTAAGGCGAGCGACTGGAGCGTCAATTGATTGTTGCGCGAGAGGGCGATCATACACGCTGCGACCGCCCATTGATAAGTGCTGGCAACGACAATCATCAGTGGCACCGTGCTCGTTGCCAGTGCCGCAGAATCTCCAATGTAAGGCTTGATGAGCAGCGATATGGTCGTTATTGTCACAATGATCGCAGCGGCGACGATCTCGCGAATGCCCGCCAACATACCGATCAAGACGGTAATCGTGGAGAGTGAGACAATCTGAATGAGACTTAATGAAGTGATTCCGCCCCAGGCTGCGACAATCACAGTCGCAAGAATTCCCAGCGAAGCCGCGCCGCCCGTGGTCAACGTCGCCAGTTGCAGTTGATCGCGTTGGAGCCATCGCCATGCCATGAAGAAAGCGCCGCAGAGCATCAAGGTAACCAGAATATTTATGCTCGTTGTGGCACTTTGCTTGTTATTCTGATTGAAGATGCCAATCGCCAGCGCGATCACCGCGACAAAGGCGGTGATACCGGTGAGGATCGTCCCGGCCGGCGCCAGTACAGAGAGAATCCTGCGTTGCCGTTCGCGCTCGTAGCGTTCAAAGGTCGTCAAGGTTTCCGGTCCGGCATCAGCCATCCGCGTCATCTTCTCCATCAACGAATTTAGCCAGACGTCGCGCCCTCGCTTCTGCCGAGATCGCCATCACTTCACGAATCGCGGCGATAAGCTCTTGAGGGGCCACGGGTTTCACCAGGTAGCGATCAGCGCCTGAATAATACCCACTCTGTTGTTGTTCGAAACGCGCGAGTGCCGTCAGCATGATCAATGGAATGCCCGCCGTCTCTGGGTCACCGCGTAGCACGCGCATGAGTTGAAATCCATCCAATCCAGGCATGACGGCATCGATAACGATGCAATCAGGCGCGGCTTCCACCGCCAGCACAAGGCCAGTCGTACCATCAGCGGCTTCAATGATGGTAAATCCTGCGAGATGCGCGAGCGCGAGCGCGAGAATCTGGCGCAGATCCTCGTTATCTTCGACGAGGAGAATGCGCCAGGGCCTCAATGGTACGTTTTGCGACTCCACCCTACTGTCCCTTTGCCTCGACTCACCAGCATATTATTCAATATGCTGGTGGGCGAGAGGTAATATTCATTCAGCGCGGCGCGTGACAACACGCATCGCGAAAGCCCGTTCTGGCTCTGGGAAGGGATTCACGACCCGTTTGAGTGTGTAATCTTCTGGAGCCAGACGCAGCGTCCATTGATGCAAAATAGTCGCAAGCACTGTCATAATCATTGTCTCCACGACCCCAACACCCATGCATGCATGTCCGCCTTGCCCAAATGGTACATACATACCCGAATTGCTAACCTGTCCTTTGAGATCCTCGCTTGGACCATCCAGAAATCGTTCTGGTTTGAAGGCGAAGGGGTCAGGATAGATCTCCGGGAGAAAGTGACAGACTGTGCCAGTGACGAGTAAGACATCGCCAACATCGAAATGATAGCCTGAGAAGGTGAAGGGTTCTTTGACGATCCGAGGGGTAGCCAGCGCGATTGGGTTGATTCGGAATGATTCGCGCATCGCGGCGCGCAGGTAGCGCATCTGCGAAAGGCGGCTGAAGTCCTGTGGGCCATCAGACCAGAAGGCATCGATCTCTGGTTGCGCCCTGGCTAATGCTTCAGGGTGTTTCAACAAATCATAGAGCGCGAAGGAGATAGCAGGCGCGCCATAGAGCAAGGTATTGCTATACGCCATCTGGGCATTGGCGATGAGATCAGCGTCGTCCAACGGTACGCCGCTGTGGTCAGTCATCCCCAATAACAGATCGACAAAGTCGGCCGGGCGATCATCACCGACAGGGTGGGCACGATGGTCGGCGATAATCGCGTGCATCGTAGCGTTCATGCGCTGGCGAGCAAACTGATAATGGGGCATATAAGCCATGAAAGTGGGATACGATCCGAGGCCAGTGCCAACTGAGAAACGCGCGAAGGTAATGGCGGGGTCGAGTAGTCCGCCAACGGGCCGTCCCAGCATCGCCATGCCGACCGCATTTCCAGAAAGTCGGTGCATTGCCGCCGGGACACGCATGGTACGCCCTTCGCGCCAATCGGCGACCTCATCCCGCAGGGTGCTCAGCATGGCGGGCACATAGCGCTCTTGGGCGCTCCGTGAGAACGCTTGCGCCATCCCCTGTCGCAGATGTTTGTGACGTGCGCCGTTCGTAGCGATGGGGTAATTCTTCGCGTGGAGTTCCTTGGCCACATGGCGATAGGCTGGTTGATGATCGAGATAGTGTTCACCCTCACGAACAAGCCAGCGATTAGCTTCTGGACCCGCCAGCACATGATAATGACGTGTTGGGGCGCGGACCTGAAAGGCGGGTCCAAGCGCTAAATAATTCTTGAGGAAAAAGCTCAATGGGTCACTCACCAGTTCGGGCATATTCTGGATGAGCGGCAAACCTGGCACCATGGGTGGACGATGTCGTGTGGTTAGGGATAATGCTACCGGTGCAACCATGTTGTCCTCCGTGCGCTGAACGCCTTAGAGCAAAAAGCCAGCAAACTTGTACTTAAGATACTCGATTGCCCGACTATTTGACAAGAGATTTTCGCGACATCAGGACTCATAGGATATTTTCTTATCAATTTGGTATCACCACACCGTTTATCAACAGAGGGGCGATGTCACACTCAGGATGCTCGGATGCTCGGATGCCCACATCCACTGAGAACCGCGCGACCGCCACGCGAAGTCGCAATATCGCTACACGATTGGGCTGCAGTATCGTCAGGATAGGACTGAATGGGGGGCGGGCGCATTCATCTTACCGATCGGACACATGGCGCGATAAGCGCAAGCACGGCACACCGTCGCGTCCTGACGTTGCACGATCGGCCCTTGCGCTTCGTGAGCCCGAATGGTGTCGATGCGTTGATGCACAAGATCACGCAAGGCAGGGGTCATGGGCAAGGCCAGGTCGCGATCCTGGTAGCGCAGGAGGGCGACGCTTGTCGCGACTCCGAGCGCCTCATCCACCACCAATGCCTGGGCCGCCAACGTCAACGCATCTTCGCGGCTGATGGCGGCCGGTGCAAGTCCAACGCGCAGTGTGACGATGCGCACTGCGCCATCTGCCGCGCGTTCAATGAAGTCTGGTTGCGCGGCGAGTGCCAGGGCATGCGCGACCAATGGCCCCCCAGAGCCAACACCGGTCGCAGAAGAATAGAGCATCTGGGGGGCGGTGGGGTCCGTGCCCTTGGGAAGAGTGTCGTTCGCAGCCAAGACGATGAGCGCTACTATGGCGACGAACGCAATGCCCAGGACCGCGCCGATGAGATCCGTCGTCATCGGCCCTGTGTCACGGCGAAGACCATGCCCGCGGCCACGAGGCCTATCACGATGGCAGCGATAGCGATGACGAGATGGAGCAGGCTGTGTGGCGCGCCAGCTGGGCGGATGGGTTGGGCGACCGGCACAGCCACGCCAGGTGTCACTCGCGCTTCAGCTCGCTCGCGCAGATGCTGAAGGAGTTGATACTCTGGCAGATCCTGCGTTCCAGGACCATAGACCGCCGTCAGCAACTCCATCCGATGCATGATCGTCGCGACATCAGCACTGGCCAATGGATGTTGGCGATCGTACCACCACGCCAGGGGGCAAACTTCATAACGCCCCACCTCGCGCGCATCCATGATGCGTTCCTGGGGCATCGGTTGGCGAAAGTCAAGTGTCATTGGCATCTCAGCCCTCCCTGGCCATCTGCATACCGTGATCATCTCAGGCGGTTGGCGTCCAATTGCCTTTCAGCCCAAGATCGTCCGCGATACCCCGCATGGCCTCGATCACAAACGTGATGTGGTCATCGAGTTCGACCCCTAACGCTGACGCACCATTGATGATGTCGTCGCGGTTGATGCTGCGCGCAAAGGCTTTGTCGCGCATCTTCTTGCGGATCGATGGTGTCTCTAATGCCATAATACTCCGGTCAGGACGGACCAGTGCAGCCGCTGTCACCAACCCGGTGATCTCATCACAGGCCACGAGTGTCCTGGCGAGACGATCCTCGCGCGGCAATTGGTTGACATCATTGTGCGCCAGGATGGCCTGTATGATACGCGGATCATAGCCGCCATCGCGCAACCAACCTGCAGCGATCTGGGTATGTTCATGCAGATCGGGATATTCTTCATAATCGCAATCATGCAACAGTCCAGTGATCGCGAAGATCTCTTCGTCTTCATCAAATTTGCGAGCGTAGGCGCGCATCGCGGCTTCTACAGAGAGCATATGTTTGCGCAAGCTATCTTGCTGCACATGCGCCTGCATGAGGGCCAACGCATCAGCCCGTGTAGGGTGAGAATCCATCATCGTTGGTTGTTCCTCCAAAGTTAGGTGGGTTGTATCAGGTGTAGGGCGACTGGGTGATGCCATGTGGTTCGGTATCTGATCAGCACTAGGGGTGAGACGAAATACAATCCCTAATCCGGGATCTGCTGGCAACGTCAGTTCCCCTTCGCTGATATGGACACCCGTGCAGGGATCATCATCAACCAGGAGACTGCCATCAAGATCCAGCATATCCACCAGAGGCGCGAGGTGCGCCGCCGCTGTGATACCCAGCGAACTCTCGATCATACAGCCCAGCATGATCCGCATGCCCAGCGATCGGGCAACATGGATCATCCGTATGGCCTCGGTGAGACCACCGCATTTCGCCAGCTTGATGTTAATGCCATCGACAGCGCCCGCCAGTCGCGCGACATCCGCTACGTCGACACAATCTTCATCAGCGAAGATGGGTATTGGACTCCGCTCGCGCAGTAAGCGTAGACCAGCAACATTTCCTGGTGGAATCGGTTGTTCGATCATCTCGATGTGATAGGGCGCTAGTGCCTCGATCATCTGCAGTGCGGTCTTCACTGTCCATCCCGCATTCGCATCGACACGTAAGGTGGCATTGCTGACCTCACGGATGGCGCGGATAATCGCGAGATCATCTGGTGTCCCTAACTTGATTTTGAGGATAGGATATTGGGCCGCCGCCGCCTTGCGCGCCATCTCATCAGGAGTGGCGAGGCCGATAGTAAATGATGTAGGGGGGAGATGCTGAGCACTCAAGCCCAGGAGTCGATACACTGGCGCTCCAAACATTTTGCCTGCGAGATCGTATAGGGCCATATCTATCGCCGCCCGCAGACTGCCGTGGTGCGGCAGGGCGCGCGCCATTCGCTCGGCTATTGCCACGGTAGCGTAGGGATCCTCACCAAGCAAAGGGATATAGGTCTCCAATGCCGCCAGGGAGGTCGCAATGGTCTCACCAAAGAAGGCGCGTGGGGCAGCCTCGCCGAATCCCACATAATCGTTATGGTGCACGCGAATCAAGAGATTTGTCGCGATCTGCTGTACCCCGCGAGAGATGCGAAAGGGGGTAGTGAGGTGAAGGGTGAATGGTTGCGCGTCGACTTGCATGATACAGCTCCGAGCCTCAAGAAATCGTTTGAGATAGCATACCACGTCTCCCGCGAATTTAGAGGAGTTGGGCCAAAAGCGCAGGGAGAAGTTGTCTGGATGGTGTAGGACTTGCATAGAAGCAAATCATGCCAGGAACACCAGACAAGGTCGTGTCATACCAGTGGAGCGATAGACCAACGGGGATGGGGAGTGGGTGCACATGGTCATGACAACGTGTGAGCAGGACAACAGCACACAGCAGCCAAAACAATTTGCCGACAGCGAGATCATGGAGAGAGTAGAGGCGCCGACAATACTGCTTGCATCTACTACACAACCATTGACGACAGCTATGGCGCTCATGTACGTGCATGAGCCGAGCAATGCATGGATGCAGTCCTCACCCATCATCGACCGAGGCGCTACGTCACCCTATCTCTACGATGACCCTACCGAGATACTCAGGCCGCCCCCGCCCCCGCCAGATATGTTGCATGAGCCCAAAATCGCCTACGATCACCCCCAACGGGTAGCGGCACTGCTGGCCATGAGCGTGGGCCTTTTGCTCCTCATCGCCCTCTGCCACCTCATTTTTCCCTGGTCTGCTGCGTTGCCGCATTCCCTGGGTAATGAGGCACCAGCATCGCCCCCAGCGTATCAAGTCATGCGGATGCTCCATCATCCTATCGGCCCCGCCCACCCGTAGGGTGCTAATCGGCAATATGGAGTGTGAATACGCGATCAGGGGAGCCCCACCTTCTGCTACCAGAGAGCGCACCCTAGGACTGTCAGTCGCTTCATCCATAACGGCCAGGCAGACAATTGTTACTCAGCAACGGCTAAAACGCCGTTCATCCCGGAAGTAGCCAATGCACGCTCCCCGCTATGCACCGTTCCCGTGCCGAGCAGATCTTCCAGCGCGAATTGCAATTCCGGACAGTGGCGGACATGCTGGTCCTGAGGGATGATCACAGCGTAGTCCGTGCCATCTGGCACCAGCTGCACCCAGAGTTCGTAGGTGTCAGGCCCAGGAAATCGCTGGATTGTGCGCATGACATCTTGCGCTTTGACAATATCTCGGGGGGCATTCGTGCTACGTGGGATCATAATGCGCAGATGGAAAGTCTGGCGTGGCTCCGCTTCGCCTTCCGGTACAATGATCTCTTCAGCGCGTTCGACAATCAGTTTGATATCATCATCGCGGACCTCAATCTTGCCCGTAATAAAGAGCCGTGCCTCATCGCGCCACAGCGCGGCGGTCTCTTCGTAGGTCCGTGGGAAGACTGTAACTTCCATGCTCCCTTCGAGATCCTCGAAGGTCGCAATCACCATCGTCGTCCCACGCTTCGTGATGATGCGGCGCGCCGTTACGACGCGCCCGCCGAGGGTGACCTGTTGACCCGCCCATTCATCACTCAGGAACGGGATCAACGTCGTCACACGCGCTTTGATAAGACCTTCGAGATGTGCCAGCGGGTGCAGGGTGAGATAAAAACCCAGCAGTTCTTTCTCCCAGGCAAGAATCTCATCTTGGGATGGCTCGGGCGCCTGTGGCAACTCAAATTGGGCGATGCCCCCATCATCGACATTGCCAAAGAGACTGACCTGGCCACTCTTGCGCATCTTTTGTTGCTGCAATCCCAGGGCCAGCGCGCGATCCACGCCCGCCAGGAGCCGACCGCGCGCTCCGTTGGCTTGCGCATCCAAAGCTCCGGCCTTGATCAAACACTCAATCGCCGATCGGGTGACGGCTTTGGCGTCAATCCGCGCGCAGAGGTCGGCGAGATTCTTATACGGACCACCCCTCGACCGTTCCGCTATCAACTCATCGATAGGTCGGCTGCCCAGATTCTTGATGGCCAGGAGGCCGAAACGAATGCCCGCTGTATCTCCCACGCGTTCAACCCGGAATCCTGAGACGCTCGCATTGATATCTGGTGGCAGCACCGGGACGCCCATACGCCGACACTCGGCGATCGCCCCGAGCACTTTTTTCGTATCGCTGGATTCCGTGGTAAGGGTTGCCGCCATGAATTCTGCCGTATAATTCGCTTTCAAATACGCCGTCTGATACGCCACCCAGGCATACGCGCAAGCATGCGCTTTATTGAAACCATAGCCGGAGAACGGTTCGATCAACTCATACAGCGCATTGGCAGTCTTCTCTTCAATGCCATTATGGACACAGCCCTTGAGGAATTTCTCTTTATACTTGATCATCTCCTCAATTTTCTTCTTACCCATCGCCTTACGGAAGGTATCAACCTCTAACCATGAGAAACCGGCGAGATGCTTGGCGATGAGGAGGACCTGATCTTGGTAGACAATGACACCGTAGGATTCTTTGAGGAATGGCTCCAGACTGGGATGCAGATACGTAATAGCGATCTCGCCATGCTTGGCTTTAATGAACGTTGGAATCGAGTCCATTGGCCCCGGCCGGTAGAGCGCAACCATCGCGGTCAAATCCTCGACACAGCTCGGTTTGAGTTCCTGCAGATAGCGGCGCATTGCGCCAGATTCGAACTGGAAGACGCCGGTGGTATCGCCCGTTCCGAGCAACGAGAAGGCTTTCTCCGCATCTGGCCCTGTGGTTGGCAGACGATCGAGATCGATGTCAATACCGAACGTCTCTTTAATGAACCTTTGGGTATCGACCAGGATGGTCAAATTTGAGAGGCCCAGAAAATCCATTTTGAGCAGGCCCAGTGCTTCAATATGCGATTGCTCGTATTGCGCGATCAACCAGGATTTGGGATCTTTAGGATCGCGTAACTGCAGAGGGACATACTCGACCAAAGGATCGCGCGCGATAACCACCGCAGCGGCATGCACGCCAGTCGACCGCACCGATCCTTCAACGGTCCTGGCCATATCATAGACCTTTTTCACATTGACATCCTGCTGATAGAGCTGTTGCAATTCTTTATTTCCGTCAATCGCCGATTGCAGCGTGACTTTTGGACCAGTAGGAATAAGGCGCGCGACCCGATCCGCATCACCCTGCAGTTCCAGCACACGACCCACATCGCGTACGGCGGCTTTGGCGGCCATTGTACCAAAAGTAACCAACTGGGCGACTTTATCTGCGCCATATTTGGCGGCGACATATCGAATGACTTCCTCACGACGGTCATCGGGGAAGTCCATATCAATATCCGGCATCGACTTACGCTCGGGATTCAGGAAACGTTCAAACAGCAGATCGTACAGCATGGGGTCGACGTTGGTAATCCCCAGGCAATAACTCACCAGGCTCCCAGCGGCCGATCCGCGCGCCAGACAGCGGATTCCGCGCGCGCGCGCGTAGTTGGTATAGTCCCAGACGATCAGGAAATAGGAGGTGAAGCCTTTGCTATTGATCACTTCCAATTCGTAATCTAGCTTCTGCTGTACGCGCTCAGAAACCGTACCAAAACGCTCGATCACGCCCTTATCGACCAGATGGCGCAGGTAGACCTGCTGATTGGGAAACTCCGTTGGTATCGGATAATCCGGCAGCTTGGCTTCGCCGAAAGGGATATGCACATTGCAACGTTCCGCAATGACCATGGTATTGCGCAATGCTTCCGGCACATGGCTGAACAGGCTTTCCATCTCAGCAGCGCTCTTCAGATAATATTCCTTGCTGTCGAAGCGCATGCGTTTGGCATCATGCAACGTCTTGCCGGTCTGGATGCAGAGTAAGACATCCTGGCTATCCGCGTCGCTCGCGTCTACATAATGCAGATCATTGGTGGCGACCAGCGGCATACCACTCTCGCGTTGCAGATCGTAGAGCATCTTGTTCAGTCGCAGTTGATCATCATTATCAGCATGGTGATCTTGAATCTCGATATAAAAGCGATCAGCAAAAACCTGGCGATACCAATCGAGACTGGCACGAGCGCCATTCATATCGCCTTTGAGCAGTAAGCGCGGAATTTCGCCAGAAAGACACGAAGAGGTAGCAATGATACCCTCGCTACACTCGGCGAGCATCGCTTTGTCGATGCGCGGACGAATGTAGTAGCCTTTCGTATGCGCGAGGGTCGTCAGTTTGAGGAGGTTGCGATACCCTACATCGTTTTCCGCCAGCAACAGCAGATGCCAATAATCATATTGGCCACCGGGTTTCTCGCCAATCGCGTTGAAGGCAAGATAGGCTTCGACACCAATGATCGGCTTGATACCTGCATCTTGCGCCGCCTGATAGAACTCAATGGCTCCGTACATCGCGCCATGATCCGTCAATGCCAGCGACTGCATCCCGAGTTTCTTTGCCTGCTGGGCTAACTGGTGAATGCGTGAATGGCCGTCCAACAGCGAATACTCGCTGTGCACATGCAGATGCGTGAATTCGCTACCCACTGTTGCCGTCTCCCTCAATCCCGATCGCTACCCGTTGCCTTTGTCAGCGTATCATCCGAGATTGCATCCTCACAAGGCAAGAGGACCATGAGGGTGCCCCACGTTCCCATTGAAGCTGGAAACACCATGACCGATCCGTGGCCAGAACACACCTCAAGGATCGACGATGATGGTTGCGGCCATGCCAGGATGGATCGTGCAGGTGATACCAAAGGTACCAGCAACAGGGAACGTTATCGTCTGTGATTGACCAGCAGTGAGGATCAACCCAGCAGTTGAGTTCAATGGTGGTGGCGCACCGGTACTTGGAGTAAAATTACCCCCCGTTCCAGTCAAGAGGACGTGGTAACCGCCAGAACTGCTGGGATCATCGAAGATGACATTCTGCCCTGCACGTATCTCGATCACCGTTGGGCCTGTGAAATCTGACGATCCGAGCGTCAGGGTGTGGTTCGGCACGGTCGTGCCACAGGCGGTCAGCATCAGCCACCAACCACAACCGAAGAATATGAGCAATCGCCTCAAATGCGCACCTCGTTTCATGCTCGCCGCAGTCTCATTTCCCGAGTGGCGCAACTATACCAAAACAACCTCTCGAATCAGTCACAACATTCTGTTAAATCCACAAAAAATTGAAGAGCCCGGTAGATATCACTATGCTGGTGGAGAGACTCTGCTTCAATTTGACAGAATGCATGCGAGAACGCATGTACTGAGGCGGTGTGCGGTAGGCACGGACATGTGGTGGTGAGTGCCAATCAATCAAACAATCGTGCTGATCGGCCCAAGATGTAATAAGATCGGCTCCGGAAGGTCGCGTAAGGTTATGCGCACCATTCGCCACCAATCAACCCCACTACCCAGGGGTGGAGCGAGGACCAATAATTGGATGGGCTGGCGATCTATCATTAAAAATAGATCGCTCGGCAAAGTGGCGACGCGGACGTGAAAACCTTGAGCTTGCAAATAATCACGAGGCGCGGGAAGCATTTCGGTCGGCGCGATGAGAATCACTTCAGCATCGCTGGGTAATGCACACGTAGCCCTGATTTCTGCAAGCCGCTGGTCTAACAGAGTCGTCTCGACGCTATGATCACGCAGACAAGCCGATTCCCAGATTGTCCCCGATGCGGGGGCCATCGCGAGCGCGTCCAATACAAAACTGGAGGTAGTACGCATCTGTTCCAGCATATCTTGCACTGTGCGCTCGATACGGCTCAACAAATCGCGTTGCTCATCCGTAAGATTCTCGCTATCGCTATCACGCACCAGCGCGGCGATCGTGAGAATAACCGTCAAACGTCCACGCAGATCGTGGAAATATTGACGGGTTTGGTTGAACGCGTTGGATGCCATGGTCTAACCTATTTTCCCGACACTGCTGCGGCTTGCGGCATGACCCCAAGTCGATAGCCCAACCGACGCTCGGTGACGATATAGTGTGGGTGATCGGGATCATCCTCGACCTTTTTGCGTAATCTTCGAATGTGTACCCGCAACACATCAGGATAGGCGGTCTCGTCGCGAGACCAGACCCGCGCCAGCAATGCCTCAATGGTCATGACGCGAGGAGCGTTATTGATCAACTGAAACATGATGCGCGATTCAGTGGGCGTCAACAAGGTCCGCTCGAAGGTATCACTGCCAGCTGCAGTCCGTTTCTCAATCCAGTGGCGCGAGAAATTGATTCGCAACGTGTCATCGACAATCATCTCTGCATGGGAATCTTCGGCAGATCCATTGTAACGACGCATAACGCGCACAATACGTGCAATCAGTTCACGTTTCCCGTACGGCTTGGTGATGTAATCGTCGGCAAACTGTTCCAATGCCATGACAATAAAATCTTCATGGGTTTCATTGGTCAGCACGATGATAGGAATATCCGCGTACCGTTTGATCGCCTTGCAGACATCGAATCCCGGGATATCAGGAAGGCCGAGATCGATGATCGCGAGGTCTGGCAATTGCTGGCTGAGAAATTCAATCGCCGCTTTGCCCTTATCCAGTGCGACTACTGTAAACCCCTGTTGTTCCAATACCTGGCGAACTTCTTGCCTGATAAGGATGTCATCTTCCACAATGAGGATGCGTCGACCTTGTGCAATTTCCATGCTCACCCTCCTGCACAACAGGGGACATCATACTGCTGTATGATGCCTGATCCTCTGCGTGACCGTACGTATTCGTAGACCTTTTGTAGTGTACATCATATCATGCCGTCTGCGCGACATATTGTCGAACTACACTGACTACTTCGGCTAGCCGAAATGGCTTAAGGATGTATGCATCCGCTCCAGCCGCTCGCGCCCGTTCCAGTTCAACGGGATGGTTGCTTGCTGTCATGATGATAATCGGAGGATAAGCACCGTGCGCCCGCAATTGTTTCAGAACGGTCAGCCCATCAATTTCAGGCAACCGCAAGTCAAGTAACAGGACATCGGGCTTCTCTGTCTCCACCATACGCAAAGCGACTGTGCCATTCTCCGCCTGAATGACCTCGAATCCAGCGCGTTGCAGTCCGATCATCAGGATTTCACGGGTATCAGGGATATCATCTGCGATCAATACACGTGCCATGGATACCCCCCAACATGATTGCTTTTTTATTATTGTATCACACAAGTATAGTCTCATCGGCTGCACTCAGCTTAATCCATGCTCTCACGATGGCGGCTTGACCCAGTGCGCCATCGGCAGCAAGCGGAGTTGCGGCTCAGCGACGCAATTTCTCTCTCATCAGTTGTAGTGTCGATGTACGCATGAGTTCGCCACCTTGGTTTCCCTGAATGTGGCACGGCACCATCCATTCTGCCAGCGAATAGGCCACCAGCCAATCCAGCCAAGTCGACTCTGGCAGATATATCCCTCAAAACATGGAGTGGATCGACCTTATGGACGATCCACTCCATGACACACTAAACCTCATGCCAGACGGGTCACTATCACCCCTGGAGGAAACGAGAGGGAATCGCTGTTGCCAGACCAGAATAGATTCTTCAAGATTTCGCCGCAGGCAAAGAGCAGATGATTGTTGGCCGCCAACACATCTCCTACCATATCCGCCTCCTGGAGGCGATTGAACCAATTCGGCAGGTCAGAATCCGACGCGGGACGAATGCGGAAGATCGACATACGCAACGGAGGACGATCGGCGGGGACAAATATCCGCAACTCAGGAATTCCCAGGATGAGATCCAAGCGATAAAAGACCCCATAATGTTCGCGTGAGGTTTGAAACATCGTACAACTCGGTTCACCACCCGCATCGTCCACATCGGAAATCCTGCTCATGGCGTCATCCTCACCATCATCCTCTAAAACCACGCCCAGGGGGGCGAGAACTTCCGCAAGCAACGCATCGAGATCCATAATAAGTGCTCCTTTAGGTGGTTCCGGGTGGAATCTATTCCTCTCCGGTCTGGCGCTTCATTCTGCACTTATCGGCAGTGATCTGCTATTCTTTTAGGGTGGCTTCGCGATGGTAGGCCGATTGGCCCGAAAGTCCTGGATAACAGGCAGGCTTTTGACAGTCACGAAACCAGGTGATACTCTGCTCGCACGGAATGCAAGGGTGGGTATGAGGAGTACATCATGACAGCGATCTGTATCGCGAATAATAAAGGCGGTGTGGGCAAGACTACCACGGTCGTCAATCTCGCCGCGGGTCTGGCCCGACTAGGCCATTCTGTCCTGGTTGTGGACGCCGACGGACAGAGTAACGCGACCTATGCGCTGACAGGCTCAGTACATCCGACGCCGTCACTCTACGACCTGCTTATGGACACGGCGAAGTTCGATCAGGCACTCTGGACAACCAATGAGGAGCATATCTGGCTCATTCCGGGTGATGGACGATTGCAAAACATCGATGTGGAACTAGCCGCGAAACCTGGACGCGAATGGCGTCTTACCCGGGCACTGAACGGCCAGAGCTTCGATTATATTCTCATCGATACGCCCCCATCTTTGGGCGTGGTGACACAAAACGCCCTGGTAGCCGCCCAGCATGTCATTGTTCCAGTCGCCCTCTCGGAATTCTCGTTGATCGGGATGGATAAATTACTGAGCACCATCGATGAACTCAGCGATCAACTGGATATCGACGACCTGGATCTGCTTGGAATTGTTGTCACTTTCTATGAGGAGAATCGCCTCGGACGCGAAACGTTCGGCGTCCTGGAAAAGAAATTTGAAGGGCAACTCTTCGAGACGCACATCCCCAAACACAATAAAATTGAAGAGGCGCATCGCCGTAATGAGAGTGTCCTCACCTTCGCCCCAACAAGTCCCGGTGGCCTGGCTTATGCCGAATTAGCACGCGAGGTGAAGAAACGCGCGACCTCAACCGGTGAGGCTTACTCCAGGCGCCGCGTCGCCCGCGGCTGAAGCGGATCGAGTGCAGAATGAGCGACGACGAATGCGCGACACCGCCATTGGCGCGCTTGTTGCGAGCGCTTGCCGATGAAGTGGCGCGGGACCCCGACCTCGCGGCGCGGGTCATGCGGGCCGCCGACCCCGAAGCGTTGCGATTGCTTGCTCCGCCAGCGACCGCTTCTGTTCCGTTAAGCAAACAGATGGCCAACACGGATACCCTGCTCGCCACAGCATTACCTGGTTCCGACCTCTCACCCCTGGTACCCGATGAGGCTGCTGCCCCAGCATTGCCCGGAGATGATCATGCACCATCAGGAACCACTCCGCGGCGAACCCGCTTGCCCCGCACGGGATCGCGCTTCGGGACACCGACCATCCCGGGCCGGGGCACCGAGCTTGGGCAGGGAGTGCCAGATCCCTTTGCTCTGTGGGCGGAGCGCGGAGAAGACGGGCTACGGGTCGTGTTGGATGGATTGCGCGCTGGAACTCTGCGCGCCATCATTCGCGCCCACCAATTGGATCCTCAGGGCAAAATGCCCGCTAATGCGCCTGAACAACGCATGCGCGCACTGATCCTCAGTGCCAGTCGGCCAACCAGGGATGACGCCAGATCAGCCGCGGACCATCCGACATCTGGCACGCGGCGTAACCACACACGCCCCAAAGAAGGATGATGAGGATGGCGAAGTGGAGGATAATGGGCTATTCAGTAGCCGAGACGGAACTCTGGGCGAGCAGGGCGCGAGCGTAGGCTTCTGCCACTGTTTCTCCATCATAATAGCCAGCTTCGATCATGACACGATAGCGACACTTCCAGCGTTTGGCTGCGGCGGGGGTCAAACGATACAGCACCCAGCCAGGGACGGCATCGTCGAGCGCGACACGTAACCCTACCTCATCGGTAGGCAAATGACAAGCTACCAAAGCATTCGTAATCTCGGGGTTCATCACGTCACACATGCCGTCAAGCACCACCATCCTCCAGCCCAAAACAGGTGCCACGCGCCATGCGCCGTGGCGCGTGCCCCGATGAGCCAGGAGACTCAGAGAATATCCAGCACATGATAGACAATCAGACCATTGGGGGTCTGCACGTTGACAATCTCGCCTTTTTTCTTCCCGAGCAATTCCTTGCCAACTGGCGATTCGGTCGAGATAAAATTGCGTTTCGGATCGGCTTCATGCGTGCTGACAATCGTGAATTCACGCTCTGCACCGGTATCATCTCGTTTTACCCGGACGCGAGTCCCGATCTGCACGGTCTGGGCGCCGGAGGTGAATTCGAGGGTACCAGAGTTATTGAGAAGCATCGTCAGTTCCAGGATTTCTCCTTCGGTTCGCGCTTGCTCATTTTTCGCATGCTCATAGGCGCTACTCTCACTGACGTCGCCGGCTTCCTTCGCTTCATGAATATCTTCAGCGATCTGCGGCCGCTGCACTTCGAGGAGGTACCGCAGACGCTCTTCTAGCTTGGCGCGACCCTCGGCGGTCAGCAAAGGGCGTTGTCCATCTTGCGAACCATTATTGGCCATATCAGGCTGCTCCTTAGTTTCACTGCCGCGCCCGGCACATCGCGCACCACATCAATGCGGATCGATATCCGTTCAGGGCCGGGTTCCCGCACCACTGTTCGCCATGTGCGAACAAGACGCCGCCCGTGGTCCTTTTGCAGGAGGCACGCGCGGCACGATCGCTTGGATCAGCGGGCAATCGCGAAAGTCTATGAGGAGTGCACCCACACGCATGTGGGGAACATGTGCACATTCTTGTGGGATAGCCGCCCGGCATCGGTTTCCT
>DAIDHM010000065.1 GCA_027459705.1 Ktedonobacteria bacterium
TCTCCGCAGCGGGTGGATCGATCCTGAACAATATCGTCGAGGGACAACCGATCGATTGGAAATCAGCGGCGCTCCAGGGCGCGATCGGTGTGGCGACAGCGGGCTTCGGGGAAGGCGCGGCGAGTGCGGCGGAAGAGGACGCGACGCGAACGGAGGCGCAGCAATCCGAGCGGAGTCTGGCGGACTCAACCATTCAGTGTGGCAATAGCTTCGCTCCAGCAACGCTGGTGGCGACCCCGCACGGCGAGCAAGCCATCGGGACCTTGCACGTGGGCGACCAGGTGCTGGCGTACAATACGGCCACAGGGATGACGCAAGCCAAGACGGTGCAGCATGTCATCATCAACCATGATACGAACCTGCTGGATGTGACGATCGCGCCCCTGAAGCAGACCGCTCCCACGACCGCTGCCAGCGACACGCGCACGACAGCGACCGAGTCCGTTGCGGCCAACCACGCGCCACGCCCTCCGCCGAGCGCGCTGGGCATGCCCGAGACGCTGCCCTCAATCCTGATTACCGAAAATTTGCCGATGCAACGCTATGCATGATATACTGGGATTAGGAACACGATCTGATGTTAAGAGACTTGTTGGAGGCACACGGACATGGCGTTGGATGCTGAGACCAAGGCGGGAATTATGGCCAAGGTCCAGACCCACGAGGGCGATACAGGGTCACCCGAAGTACAGGTGGCTATCCTCACACAACGAATTCGAGACTTGACTGAACACCTGCGCGAAAATCGACACGACAATCATTCGCGCTATGGATTGCTCAAGATGGTCGGTCAGCGACGTCGGTTGCTGAGTTACTTGAATCGCAAAGATCCCGAGCGCTATCGAGCATTGATCGCGCAACTCGGTTTGCGGCACTGAGGCGTTGCGAGCACATCGATTCCTCTCTGTCAGGGGATGGTCGTCAGCATCAGTGCGGAGTCTGTTGTTGTTTTTCCGCAAGCCCTGCACGACTATACCCACAAACCCCAGTGGATACCTGGTATGTGGCAATCTGCCATGAGGAACTGAGAATCACATATGCAGTACCCCGCGGTCGCCCAAGAGTGATGGCCCGCGGAGTGGCTGTGTCGCGGCACCGTTTCGCTGAGACGGTGGCAACCACAGGACGCGCCGGTAACTATACAAGACCGGCGCTTACATCATGCGCGTTGGATTTGTGAAGAACGTGTGTGATGGGCACATTGCGTAAACGAGCCTGAAATCGACAGCGACCTCACGGGTGCTGCTGACTTTCCCCGAGCACTATCTGCGATCAACGACTGATCGCCGCAATGTAGGAAAAGAGGATATCGTGCCTGAAGGACGATCCATACATCGAGTAGAGAGCATGATCAGTGGCCGGGTGCTCAGCATGGAGACCGGTCGACTAGCCGAGCAAGCGAATGGCGCTGTGCTCGTGCGTTACGGCGAGACCACAATTCTGGCGACGGCGACGGGCAGCACGTCGCCGCGCGAGGGCATCGACTTTTTTCCATTGACCGTTGATGTCGAAGAGCGGATGTACGCAGTTGGCAAGATTCCGGGCGGCTTTATTAAACGCGAAGGGCGCCCGACGGAGCATTCGATCCTGGCTTCCCGGTTGACGGATCGCCCTATTCGTCCGCTCTTCCCCAAGGGCTATCGCAACGACGTCCAGATCATTATTACGGTGCTCTCTGCCGACCAGGAAAATGATTTCGATGTCCTGGGCATTTCGGCAGCTTCAGCGGCCCTGAGTGTGTCGGACATTCCGTTCGCTGGCCCGGTCGGCGCGGTCCGCGTTGGGTACATTGATGATAAGCTGGTCATCAACCCGACGGAAACGCAACTGGCCGAGAGCCGCCTGGATCTCGTCATCGCTGGAACCAGCGATGCGATCATGATGGTTGAGGCTGGCGCGAAGGAGGTCCCTGAGGAAGTTATCCTCGCGGCACTCCAAGCAGGTCATGAGGCGATTCAAGAGATCATTCGCCTGCAAGAGAAGCTGGCCCAGATGGTTGGCAAAGCCAAGGTTCCGTTTGTTCCGACCGAGAGCGACAAGACCCTCAGCGCGGAAGTAGCCGCTTTTGTACGCCCGCGTTTCGAGAAATCCGTCGTTCAGGCGAATAAGGCGAAACGCGAGGAAGCCCTCGATCAGATCCGCGCGGATTTGGCCGAAATCCTCGGCGCGAAATACCCTGACCGACTCAAAGAGATTATGGGGCTGTACGACAAAGAGCTCAAAGGGTTCGTGCGCACTATGATCCTGGAGAAGGGTCTGCGACCCGATGGGCGCGCGTTGACGGAAGTTCGGCCCATCACGTGCGAGGTCGGCCTGCTGCCCCGCACGCATGGTTCAGGACTTTTCACCCGTGGTCAAACCCAGGTGCTCTCGCTCACCACGCTTGGCTCACCAGGCGATGAGCAGATTCTCGACGGGCTGGGTCTGGACGAAAATAAGCGTTTCATGCACCACTACAACTTCCCACCGTTCTCCGTGGGCGAGGCGCGACCCTCGCGCGGACCCGGACGGCGCGAGATTGGTCATGGCGCGCTAGCGGAACGGGCTATCGCCGCGGTCATCCCTTCGCAGGAAGAGTTTCCATATACGATCCGGATCGTCTCTGAAGTGCTCTCCAGTAATGGTTCCACCTCGATGGGATCGGTCTGCGGCTCGACACTCTCGCTCATGGATGCTGGCGTCCCAATCCGCGCTCCAGTTTCGGGCGTGGCGATGGGCTTGATCACCGGCGATGGCCAGAATGCCGATCGCTTCGCGATCCTCACCGACATCCAGGGGATGGAAGACGCACTGGGGGATATGGACTTCAAGGTCGCTGGGACGGCCGATGGCATCACGGCTCTGCAGATGGACATCAAGGTCAAGGGGATCACTCCCGAGATTATGTCGCGCGCGCTCTCGCAGGCGCATGAGGCACGCATGTTCATTATGGAGAAGATGCTGGATACGCTCCCGGAGCCACGTCTGGACCTCTCGCCCTATGCGCCGCGCATTCAGGCCATCAAGATTAACCCCGACAAGATCGGCGCGGTCATCGGGCCCGGCGGCAAGATGATCCGCAAAATTCAGGAAGAATCAGGCGCCAAGATTGATATCCAGGACGATGGCACCGTCAGTATCTCCGCTGTCAGTGGCGAAGGCATGCAACGCGCGTTAGATGCCGTGCGAGCCTTGACCGAAGAGGTGGAGATTGGCAAGATCTACAACGGTATCGTCAAGCGTATTGTCGATTTCGGCGCCTTTGTGGAATTCTTACCCGGCAAAGAAGGGCTAGTCCGCACACCCCAACTGGCGGATTATCATGTCAATCGGCCAGAGGACGTGGTCTCTGTCGGCGATGAGATCACCGTCATGGTGACCGAGGTCGATCCGCAAGGCCGCGTCAATCTCTCCCGTCGCGCGGCGCTGAGTGGGGAAATGCCCACCGCGCTGGAGATGGAAAATGACCGCAACGTCGGTCGGCGCCCACCGCCAGGTGGTGGCAGCGGCGGCGGCGGTCGCGGCTTTGGTCCGCCTCGCGATGGCGGCGGTCGTGGTCCGGGTGGTCCGGGTGGTGGAGGCTTTGGTGGCGGTTCTCCACGGCCCAGTGGTGGTGGCGGTTTCAATGGTCCCCCACCGCGCCAGGGTGGCTATGGCAACTCTGGTGGCTCGGGCAGCACGGGTGGCGGCATGCGCGGCCCCAGCCAGGGCGGCGGGTTTGGCGGCGGTGGGCCGGCAGGCCCACGACGATCCCCGGGTCCGGGTGGTCCCGGCGGCCCGGGCGGCAATCGCGGCGGTAGCAATCGCGGCGGCTTTGGTCGTGGCGGCGGCGATCGCTGGTAGAGTTTAGCGCTTTCACGGATGAGGAGCGAGGCAGCCATGTGGTACCTGGTTGCCTCGCTCCTCTATGCTATCTCCTCCCATACGCTGTGGAAGGCGCGAGTGAGTCGAGCCTCCTCCAGCCGGATTGTGATGAGGAAAAAAGCTATTTATAGCGCGGCATGTGATACAGTACTGAGAGGATACGACCAGCTGAATAGCCCAGCCAGCTTTTGACTGGCCGCTACGCATCCCTGAGCGGACAATCTTATGAGCGGATATATGGCACAACACATTCACTATGCCCGAGATATGTATAGGGCATAGTCCGCAAGGTTTTTACTCATGAGTACGTGATACTTGCCAGCGAGTCGTGTCTTCGCTACAATAGCTCCAACAAGCAGTGGGAGGGTTGACCATGGCAGTGCTCGGCGGCTATCGCGCGGTACTCCAATTGGCAAAAAATGCGGTTGACGCGCTCGCTCTTGGCCAACTCTATCAGTTCCTGCAATCCGCCGATGCTTCACTTGCTACGATAGATGATGCCGGTCGTCAGATTCGACTGCGATTTGCACGCCCTGCCCTCACCTTTCCGGAAGATGTCCCAGAGATGGTCCGCTTGGGGTTGGCCATCGAAGGCGGCGTGGAATTACCAGATCACCGTATTCTCAGTGTGGATGCGTTTGTCACCGCCACAGCCACCCCCTATATCTCCAAGGAACTCCGTGTTGACGGAAACTCGCCGCCCAGTGAGGCCACAGCCAGTCTCCTACCAAACGATCCGGAAAGCTATTGCGCGGTGGTAGATTTCGCAAACCTGGACTTTGGGGATATTTTGATCCATTATGCGGGCCATCCCGTCGTTGATGGCGTGATCGACCATGTTGGCGAGACGGATCTGGCAGAGATACGCGTCAAGATTCAGCAGATGACCGCCGAAGCCATCGACCATCTTCCCCGTTTGCCGCTTACGTACCGTTGGGGCTCGCCATCTTTGCGCCATGTTGATCTGCATGTGCGCCCTGAGGCTAAACGCGGCGGTGCGTTGATGCTGGGATTAGAGCGACAGTTCCAGAGCGATGAAGCGAGTACGATCCCGGTGAGTGTCAGTTCGAGCCAAAATGCGGCAATCCTCTTGCACGGCGATGTCTTTCGCGCGATGCGGTCTTCGCTGCCACTCCCCACGTTGTCTCCCCTCACCCCTGATTGGCACATCACACGCGGAGAGATTCACCTCGATACGCGCAGTTTGCGATTTGACCTCACCGTCACTTCCACTCAAGCAGATTCGCCTGAAGACACGCCGTTGCCAGAGTACACGCTCCGGGTCAATGCGCGTCCCCTCATTCTGAGTGAGATATGGGATCTGTTGGTTGACGAAGTGGCATTCGTTGAAGAATTGTCAGATGACCATCCGCTGCGTTTGGTGCTGGATCTTCCGCGACAAGATGAAACGCTGCGCTTAGAGTTAGCGGCGTGGGCGCAGGCGATCACCATGCGCGTAGTGACGACAGAGCTTGGCGCTGAACCCGATCATGGAGTTTGGTTCTGGCAACACCCGCTCCCAGAACAACGTCCCACGCCATTCATGCCCTCATTGGTCTATGTCGCGCGTGGCGCGCTGGTCGTCGCTGGCACCCTGCCCGTCGATCTGATCGTGACCCATACGCCTGATGACGCGCCCACATTCCAGGTGCAGCTCAGTGAACCGCTCCGCGAAGAGGAAAATAAGATCATCGCGCAAGTGACCGCCGGAGAATTTCAGCGGATGACCGCGCCTTATGATGTGCACTGGTCAAGCAGTCTGCATGATGTCGAACCACCAAGTGGTCGGGATGTCTCCGCGACCTTTTATCTCACGCAACCTCCTCTCGTTGAAGAGATCGCTGAGGAGGATGACGAACGTCCAGATGAGGATCAAACACCAAAGCGCACCAAGTCCCGACCATTGCCGGCAGGGTATGTGATGGTCATCGCCCACGTCATCGATGGGTATGGGCGATCGACTCGCGCTGATCTGGAGATCGATCTTACTACGTTCCGAAATATCAGCACGCTAGCAGCGGATATGGGATCTGACCGCCCTACGCGAGGCATCGCCCAGCGTACCACCCGCATCCTCAGTAGGCGTGGCCTGCGCTTCTTGTGGGGTGAAACTCGCCATCGGCTGGATGTCGCTCAGCGCGAACTGCGAGAGCAGCCGCCGATCTGGACGATGCTCACCTATGTGTTTATCCTTGTGGCGTTGATAGCAACTCTGGCGACGGTACTGCTGGATGCTTCCCCCAAATCCATTGCGCGTGGAATGACGACCCCGCTACCAGCTACCCAAATTCCTGGCAACGTGATTATTGTCGCAACGGATACCCCGCTACCAACGCCAATTCCGACGCTCGCGCCGACCAGCACCCCACTGCCCCCAACGCCCTATGGTCGATTTGCCATTACCCCAACCGTTCTGCTCATCGGCTGTGGTGATACCACCGCGCAACCACTCATCTTGAAAGTGACGAACTCGGGGAGTGCGATGCTGAATTGGCATACCCAGGCGATCGAGGTCGTGAATGGCGCTCCCTGGGCATCGATCTTTCCCAATGCTGGCCAAGTCGCGCCAGGAAAGACCGTGGCGGTCCAGGTGGTGCCGCAGAATGGCTTCTGCCTGGGGCATCTGGCGAGATACTATCATATTCAGTTCATCGCGCCCAATGCTATTCCCATTACGGTTGCTTTTACGCCATAAATAGGACGCCATATGACACCAGCCGGATCCGCACTGCGGATCCGGCTGTGTCCATGGTCTTGGGTGAACCCCTAGGCAGGGAATTCGTCTGCGGCCTGCTTCAGGACAGATTCTTGAGGGCCTGTCGTGCTGACCACCTCGCCGTGGGTGATCGCGGCCTGCCCTTTGATGAGCGCATCCACACGGTCCGAGAACCAGCACGCCGCGAAATGCCCGTCTCCGGTCTTGTCTTCCAGCGGTGGTTCTTGCTCCGAACAGATTGATTGTGCGATCGGGCAGCGCGTATGGAAGCGGCAACCCGAGGGCGGATTGATCGGACTGGGCACATCTCCTGTCAGGATGATGCGTTGCCGATGGACAGTGGGATCTGGGATCGGCGCCGCCGAAAGCAGTGAGGCCGAGTAGGGGTGGAGCGGCATATGATAGAGCACGTGCGATGGCGCGATCTCAACCAGCTTGCCCAGGTACATGACCCCCACCCGGTCGCTGATATATTCGACGACCGAGAGGTTATGGGCGATGAAGAGGTAGGTCAACCCAAACTCTTGCTGCAATTCTTTCAGCAGATTCAAGACCTGCGATTGAATCGAGACGTCCAACGCGCTGACCGGTTCATCGGCGACGACGAATTCTGGTTTCAGAGCCAGCGCGCGGGCGATGCCGATGCGCTGTCGCTGGCCACCGCTGAACTCATGCGGGTAGCGGCGGACATATTCGGGGCGCAGGCCCACCTTCCGCAGGTAGTAGCGCGTGATCTCCTCGCGCTCTTTGCGATTGCGATATCCTTGCGCCAGCATGCCTTCCCCGATGATATCGCCGATCGGCATGCGCGGATTGAGTGAGGAGTATGGGTCCTGGAAAATAATCTGCAACTTACTGCGCAGTAACTTCATCTCATGGGGAGACACCTTCGTGATGTCGCGACCATTATAGATAACCTCACCTGCGGTTGGTTCATGCAAACGCAAGATCGCGCGGCCAGCGGTCGATTTGCCGCAACCGCTCTCTCCCACCAGGCCAAAGGTCTCGCCGCGCTTAATCGTGAAGCTGATGCCATCGACGGCTTTGACGTCGGCCACTTTCACTTTGAATAAGCCGCCGGTGACGGGATAATATTTTTTGAGATTGCGGACATCGAGCAACGCGTCAGAACTCGGCGGCTGACTCGCGACAGTCGCGGTGTTGTTTGCGGTCATATCGAGCGTCATGGTATAGGTCACCTCCTCTGTCGATGTCTCAGCGGCCGTCTGCCGTTGGTGCCAGGTTCGTAGCTTCGGGAGTTACCGATGTGCGAGCTGCGGCTTCGCGTTGGGCATAATTTTCCGAGGCAGCATTCCAACTGAGCATGTTTTGCGGTTGATGGGGAATGCCTCCCTGGGATTGATAGAGCCAACAATGCGCGCTATGGCCAGGAGCGAGCTGTACCATTTTGGGCTCCTGTTTTCGGCAGATATCCATCACATATGGACAACGGGGGGCAAAAGTGCAGCCCTGGGGCAATTCCAGGGGGTTCGGCACCGTCCCACGGATGACGTTCAGCTTCTGCCCCTTGCTCGTTTCGCTCGGAATCGAGTTCAACAATCCCAGGGTGTACGGATGCTTCGGCTCTTTCAAGACTTGATAGACTGATCCGCGCTCCACAATCTGGCCTGTATACATGACGGCGACATCGTCGGCCATTTCGGCCACGACGCCGAGGTCATGCGTGATCAACATGATCGAGGTGTTAAACTCACGCGTCAGGCCGCGCATCAAGTCCAGAATCTGCGCCTGAATGGTCACGTCCAGCGCGGTGGTCGGCTCATCGGCGATGAGCAGCGCGGGATCTGTCGCCAGTGCCATCGCGATCATCACGCGCTGTCGCATGCCACCGCTCAGGTTGTGTGGGTAATCCGTAAGACGGCGTTCGGCGCCGGGGATGCCGACGCGGCGCAACATCTCGATCGTGCGGTCGCGGGCGGCGCGGCCACGCAAGCCTTTATGCACTTTGAGGACTTCCGAGACCTGGTCACCGATAGTATAGACCGGATTGAGGGAGGTCATGGGTTCCTGGAAGATCATCGAGATTTTGTTGCCACGGATACGCCGCATCTCTTCTTCGCTGATATCCAGCAGATTCGTGCCCTGAAAATATATCTCGCCATCCTGGACGAAGCCATTCGAGCTGAGCAGTCGCATGCAGGTAAAAGCGGTCACGCTCTTGCCGCTACCGCTTTCGCCGACGACGCCGAGGGTTTTGCCGGGTTTGATTGCCATGTTCACGCCATCAACGGCGCGCACAACGCCATCCATCGTTCGGAAGTAGGTTTTGAGATCGCGGACTTCGAGCAGCAGATCGGTCTGGGTGTTCGGGTTGGTGATCATACCGTCAGCGGGCCTCCCTTGTGAAAGTAGTGAGTCTCGGTCGCGCGCTGGTGGAAGCAGCGTCAACTTACATCCACCAGCGAGTATCAGCGCGGGATTTAAATACGGGTGCGTACATCCAGCGCATCGCGCAGGCCGTCACCAATGAAATTGGCCGCCAGGACGGTGATGACGAGTAAGATGCCCGGGAAGAGCGGCCACCACCAATCGCCAATGATGATGTCACCTTGTGACTGCGCCAGGATATTGCCCCAGGTCGCGAATGAGGTCGGGTTACCCATTTGGAACTGGATGCCGACGCCCAGGAAGTCCAGTGTTGCTTCACCAACGATATAGCCGGCGACCGCCAGGGTGGCCGCGACGATTACGGGCGTGAGCGCATTGGGAAGGATATGGCGAAAGATAATGCGCCAGTCGTTGACGCCTGCCGCCTTGGCGGATTCCGTAAACTCCTGTTCGCGGAACGTCAGGTACGAAGCGCGCACCAGGCGAGCGATGCCCGTCCAACCCAGGAAACCGAAGATCGCGACGACCAGGATAGGATTATTGTTGCCAGACGAATAGATCGCGGAGATCGCGATCAGCAACGGCAGGAATGGGATGGCCAGGAAGATGTCGGTGATACGCATGAGCAGCATATCGATCCAACCACCAAAATAGCCACTGACCGCGCCTAAGACGGTGCCGATGACCGAGGCCGTGAGGGCGCCCGCGAAGCCGATGAAGAGCGAGATGCGCGCGCCATAGGCGATTTGCGACCAGACGCTCCCGTTCAATTCGCCGGTCGTGCCCATGATACGCCAGGGGAAATTATCGAACGTTGGTGGATTGCCCTGCGCGCCAAGCAAGGGGTGAATCGCATAAGGCGTCACTCCACCCGTCAGGAAAGGAGCAAAGATCGCCATCAAGATCAGCGCGATAATCACAAAAAAGCCCAGGAGCGCCAGGCGGTGAGCCCGGAAGCGCTTCCAATAGAGCTCAAGCTGTGAGAGCTGTCGTAGCGTCGACTCCTGCTCCTGATCCATGACGACGACTGGCACGAATCCGCCACTCTCGGGCATACCACTGAGATTTGAAGTTGCCATCGGGGATTATTCCTCCTCGCGAGATATCCGCAATGTGAACGGAGTACCTCGAAGTGCCGGTGTGAACGGCTATCAGCGGACCGGTTCAGCTGTAGCGGATACGCGGATCGACCAACGCGTAGGAGAGATCGGTCAGGATGTTAAAGACGAGTGTCAAACCACCCAGCAAGACGACGAAGGCAATGATGACCGGGTAATCATACCCCACAGCCGCCTGGATGTAGAACTGCCCCATGCCCGGCCAGCTGAAGATCGACTCGGTAACCACCGCACCACCCAGCAAACCAGGCAGTGCCAGTCCGATATTCGTGACAATCGGCAGCAGAGCATTGCGGAGCGCGTGCTTCCAGGTAATCGCGCGCCTGGAGAGTCCTTTGGCGCGCGCGGTGCGTACATAGTCCTGGTCAAGCACTTCCAGCATGCTGGCGCGCATGAAGCGACTGTCGCCCGCAAAGCCGACAAGACCCAGCACCAACACCGGCAATGCGAGATGGTCTGCCAGGTCAATGACCGCCGCGACCGTGTGCGCGTGGAAATACGTCCAATATTGCGGAGTGCCGAAGCCCGTCCCGATCCTCAGGGTATCGACCATACCACCAAAGGGGAACCACTGCAAGAAGACCCCGAAGATCACGATAGACATCAGCCCGAACCAGAAAGTGGGTAGCGCATAGAAGACATACGCTAACACAGTAAAGATCTGGTCAAAGAGCGATCCGCGTCTGAGCGCGGAGAAGACTCCTAAGGGGAGGCCGATCAACTCCTGTAATATAAAAGCGAAGCCCATTAATAGCAGAGTTGGTAACAATCTTATGCGAATCGAATCACCCACACTCAGGTGGGTCAAGATCGAATTGCCCAGATCGCCGCGAGCCAGATTGCCCAGCCAGTAGAAATAGCGGACGGGCAAAGGCTTATCGAGCCCCAGACGGTGTTTAATAGCTTGGATCTGCTGTGGGGTGATCGATTTGCCCGACCCGCGACCCAGATACGCGGTCAGGGCGCCGCCATCGGGCGTCGTCGTGGCGATGCCCCAGGCCATGATCGTAATCCCGATGAAGACCGGAATCGCCAGCAAGAGGCGACGCAGCGTGTAGGTCAGCATATCTCCGTCTCCTTTGGTTGGTTCGCGGTGCCCTCAGTGTAACGGCATGATCAGCACATGCGGGTGATGAAGAGAGGTGGACACGACCTCTCCGCGATATGCAGGTATGACACATACCACCGCCAAAATTGGACATATTTCCGGCGGTAACAGTGCAATGGATTTAATCGTATCGTAACACTTCCGGAACAGGCGCGTCAATCGCTCTGTAGGTCGCATGATGCAATCGGCTTGCCGGTTTGTGTATGGGCATGTGCTGTGAGGAGGTTCACGCCTCCAGGTCCATGCCCTTCGCAGGTGTTCTGAATTCCTTACCATTGGATCACGATCGGATCAGGCGTGCGCAGGGTGTCCGTATCGCCAGGTGGCGGTGTTCAGCCTCTTCATCGGTAACGTCACAGGTGTTTTGGCTGGCATGATCGTGTTGGCAAGCGAATCTCCGCTTGTGGCTGTTCACAGCCGATGCGATCGGGCTATAGCACACGCGGCGGAAGAGTCCAAACCCTTCCGCCGCGTCGCGGGGATGCAATGCTGCATCCCTTGGCCAGAGATGCGTCACCAGCGGAACTGGTGGCGCATCCCGACCGAGTGAGAGACTAGGCCCCCGAGGTGAGGTACCAGTCGGCCATGTTCCACGTGTCGCCCGCGGCATCCGGCTGGGCCTTGAAGTTGCCCAACGTGGTCTGCGTCAGCGAGATCTGCGCGCGGATGTAGAGTGGCTCGTAGAAGGCCTGCTGGGCAACATACTTCTGCAGGTTCTTGTAGATCGTCGCGCGTGCCGCCGGGTCGGCGGTCGTGCGGCCCTGCTTCAAGGCTGCGTCAACAGTTGGGTCATTCACGCCAGCGAAGTTGCCGCCGCCAACGTTGGTCGCGGACGGAATCTGGTCAGACTGGAAGAGGCCGGTGTCGGCATCCGGGTCAGACCCGATGACGTAGGCGAAGAGCGCGACGTCATAGTTGCCAGTGGCCAGCGTGCCACCCTGGTCGAACGTCGTGAAGAGCTTGCCAGCCTTGTACTGCTGAATCACGACTTTGATGCTCAGCTGCTGGTAGGCAGCGCTCATCAGTGCCATGTAGGCATCGCGGATGGTATTGCCAGTCGTGGTGGTCAGGACGACCGTGATCGGCGTCTTGCCATCTTTGAATGTGCGATACGCACCACCGGTTGGAATGGTGTAGCCGGCCGCATCCATCAGGGCATTGGCGGCAACCACATTATAAGTGGGGAAGGTGACGGTTGGGTCGAAGTCAATGGCGGGCGGTGCCGTCATCTCGTTCGTGAGGACGTTGGGGTCATTACAATTCGTGACACCCAGGGTCGCCCGCAGCGCGGCGCAACGGTCGAAGACCGTCTGGAACGCCTGCCGGACTTGCTGGCTCGCGAAGATCGAAGTGCCACCATTGAGCTTGGCGTTTGGCGCAACCGAGCGCTCGTTGAACTCAAGGTGCTCGAAACCGATCTGTGAGCTGACAATCACCTGGTTCGAGGGAATACCCGCGAACTTCGGCAGATCACCGAGGGTGAAGTTTTCCACGTGGGTGTAGTTGCCAGCCTTGTAGGACTGAATCAACACGTTCTTGTCATTGGTCGTCTTGAAGATGACTTCGTTGACGAAAGGTCCTTTGAAGAAGTTCGAGTAGAACTTCGGGTTGGCCTTCATCACGATAGAGTCATTGTTCGAGAAGGAATCGACCGTGAACGCGCCATTGTCGACCGTGATATTCGTGGTCGCAATGGGATCCGTGATCAATTGCTGCGCGATGGTCGTGTTGTACTTGCCAGTGGCATCCACCAGGCCAGCATATTTGCCAGCATTGTAGACATGCGATGGCACGGGTCCCCACAGCGCGGTGAGATACGGCGCATATGGAGCAGCCCACTGGATCTTGATGGTGTTGTTATCGACCTTGGTTACCGACTTCATCTCGTTGAACGGCGAAGGATCGCCGCCGATGTTGGGGTCGGTCGCGAAGTCGTACTGGAGCATATAGTCGTCGGCCGTGATAGGCTGCCCATCAGACCAGACCGCTTTCGGATCCAGCTTCATGGTCGTGGTCATCAAGTCAGCCGACTCATCACCATTCGCGACGGTGGGGACTTCGGAACACTGGTCGGGCTTCCACCCGGCCGCGCCAAGGGTCAAGTCGGGCAGCTGCACGACGCAACCATTGAAGAGACCACTGGTGACTTCAACGTCAACGACGAGACTGCCGCCTACACCGGCAATTGGTGAGAGTGTATCTGGGAACTGCCAGTCACCGATAACGACATTGCCACCCTTGGTGGTCGGGATGGTCGGTTTGTATGAGAAATCATACCCTGCCGACGTGGAACCGGAAGTGCTTCCGGTCTTCGCGGTTGTGCTACCGCAGGCGGCTACCAGCAATGCGGCCGTGCCGATCATGCTGAAGAGCGTGGCCTGTTTCTTGAAGGAACCCAAGTCTATCCTCCCCTGAACAATGACGGAATACTGCTCGTATGAAGACCTGTACAGCTTTTCCCCTCAAAGGACTGTACCCGAAAAACTCGGTATCTTATACGAGAAGCAGATAATCTATCCTGCATACCTCGATCTGTTTGATCGAAAGTAGATGCAGCTTCTTACTAGTGATGCGCTGGACCAGAATTAGCACTGACGGTAGGTGGTGGGTCGGCGCCATCTGTTCCCAGCCGAATGAAGATAGCAGCGGTATTGCTTCCCTGATCCGCGGGGATCAGAGCGATGACATCATTGCCGAAGGGACCGGTGGCACTCAGGTCACTGCCCTGGTAATGGATGTTATCGGCGGTGTCTCCCAGGTCTCCATAATGGAGAGGCCGGAGGGTTTCCGCGACATTACTGAGCATGCTTTTCATATCATTCATATTGGTTGGAGTCACATCATCGGCCGCGATCCACACGACCAACCCTGGTTCCCCTTGAACTCCGCTAATCAATTCGGCGCGCTGATCGGCACTCCAGGATGTGATGCCATTCGACATCACCCAGCGTCCGACGACAAAGATGCCGTTTGCTCCATCACCTGGTACCGCGGAGATCGAACCATTTTGCACGACTTGTAAGGCATCGTGCGCTGTTGGCATAAATTCCAAGACGGTCAGGCGATGTATGCCCTGCGCATCAGTTTTGACGTAGCGCAAGGTGACCAGGGCACCATTCGACCACCACTGGCTATCGTACACGTCCATCCCTTTAAAGCTATATCCCTGTTGTACGAGATAGTCGCTTTTGGTGTTGCCAGGCCACCAGACGTTGATGCGGATCATATGATCTGCCATCTTGTTCGTGGTAGGGGCTACCGGGGTAGAGACATGGTTTGGATAGGCCGCGACGACTTCTGCGCCACCGCGTCCGACAATGAAGCGGATCATGCTCGCCAAAGCCGCGCCACTCGTCATGGCATTGAATGCTACCAGGACGCAGACGATCATCACCGCGATACCTGCGTGGCGAGCACTGGTCGTGAAGCCAAGGCGCGCGGGCTGTGGCTTCCGTTTGACTGGCAATGGCCGAGGCATTTCCAAACGTTGGAAGACGCGCTCCGCGATACGGTCTTCGAAATCATCCGAAGCCAACTCAAATTCTGCTTCGTCGCACCCCTGGTACAGAAGTGTTTGGGCATAGAGTGGCGGTAGCTCTTCGCGTTCCAGATTGAAGAGATCATTCAGTTGCGCGGCGAGCGTTTCGTCATCATCATCGAAGTCTACCGGGAGCGTTCGGCCATCTTGGAGAAAACGCATACCCGCAAACTCTTCCAGGTGTTCAAATTCTGCCATGGAGAGGCTCCCGTAATACCTCTTTTAATAACTTCCGTGTTCGCCAGAGGCGTGTGTCAATGGCGTGCTTCGACAATCCTGTCTGGGCAGCCATCTCTTCGGTGCTCGCCAAGCGGAAGTACCGCAAATAAATTAACTGGCGGTCAAGGGCGGGCAGGCGCTCTAACGCGGCGCGTAATTGCTCCTGCTCTTCCTTTCGCTCCAGTAAGGTATCAAGCGAATCACTCATCCAATCCGCTGGTTGCCGCAAGCGGTCGACCTGATCATTGCCTCCGGCACTCATCTCGGTGCCATCGGCATCCAGATCGAATGCGGAGAGTGCCACGGTCGTCGTCTGACGACGTAAGAGTTGCCGACGTCGGTCCAGTGCCAGATACTTGGCCCGCATCGTGATCCACGTGCGGAATGACCCACGTCGCGTGTCAAACGTCTCATGATCTTGCCAGATAGAGATGAAAAGATCGTTCACACACTCTTCAACATCCTGGATGGTCCCGACCTGGCCGAGAATCATGCGGATGAAGTAAAAGAGTTCGCGCGAATATCGCGCGATAATTTGTTCTAATATCTTTGGATCTCGCCGACATAACCCCGACGCAATGGCTTCGTCCGACCAGATGTCCTGTCCCATGCCACTCCTCACCTGCTCGACCTGCCCAAGAAGCTTCATTGTTTCATGAGATACCATCGTCGAGGCTGGATCCCGTGTTTCAGCGACAGATGCACGCGCAGCCAGTTTCATATACTCTTGTACGTTGCCACTCTGCGAAATCTCTCATCTTGAATCGTGCGATTCTGGAGAAGATTGTCGATTGGTGAGAAGCAACAAGCTGCTTGGCTCTGTGACTGTTCCTTACTGTCAAATACGAACGAATCGGCAATCTGTCTACAGACGTGTTAAGGATATTTTAAAACTCGCTATACAAGATTGCAAGATCCCTCCAGCCACACAGTCGGTGGGAGGAGGGATCGATGGGTTAACTGCGCACCGCATTGTTGAGGATGAAGATCAAATTGGCGGGGCGTTCGGCCATGCGGCGTGTCAAATAGGGATACCAACGCGTGCCATAGGGGACGTAGACGCGCACGTTGTACCCGTCGGCGACGAGTTGGTCCTGGATGTCTCGCCGAATGCCGTAGAGCATCTGGAATTCGAAGCGATCCTGGCTGATCTGATGGTCGCGCGCGAATTGCTTGGCGTCCTCGATGATACGTGGATCGTGCGTCGCAATAGCGGGGTACACCCCATGTAACAGGAGGGTATGAGTAATTTGACGATAATGTTCGTCGACATCAAATTTGTGGGGAAAGGCGATCGTGGCTGGTTCGCGATAAGCGCCTTTGACGAGCCTGACCCGGATGCCGCGCTCGATCAAAAAGGCAACATCATCGGCGCTACGGTGCAGCATGGATTGGATCACCGTCCCCACACACCCGCCGGGGACTTGTGATTTCCCATTGAACTCGGCGTGGAGTTGCTGCGTTATGCGGAGTGTCGCGTCCGTATATGCTGAGCCTTCCATATCGATACGCACGAAGAGATTGTGACGTGCGGCGCTTTCGAGCACTTTGCGGATATTGCCCACGCAGAGGTCTTCATCGATATCCAGCCCCAGGGCCGATGGCTTGATGGAGATATTGGCACTTGCCCCAGTCGCGCCAATGCGATCCAGGATTGCCAGGTAGTCCAGGGCGGTATGCTCGGCTTCGGCGACACTCGTCGTATTCTCGCCAAGAAAGTCGAGCGAGACCATGATGTTTTTCGCGTTAAGGGTGGAAGTGACGGCCATGGCCTCGTCGAGCGTCTCGCCAGCGACAAAGCGACTGGCGATCTGTCGGCCGATCTGGTTGCGCGTCACGAATTGATGGACGGCAGGTACGCCTGCCGCCGACAGGACAAATTGTTTCAACATGCGCTTCGCTCCAATGCGCAGAATGGCGCCGCGCCATTGCGGCGCGTAAGTCGCGGTATGATTGACATTATATCAGAGATCCGGGCCCCGATCGCAGCGATCAGATCGCTGCGATGAGCGGCCAGCGAGGACGAGAGAGCACAATATCACCAGGTCCAGGAATGAATATTGCGAATGGTTTCTGAGATGGATCACATCGGGAGGGGCAGAGACGACGCATGACGGTCGTGATGGCATCATTAGGGTGGACAGATACCATGGTTCAGATGCTCATGGTGACGACGCTCGCCGCCCTGTGTGGTGGAGGCATCGCCACCTGGCTCGTTATGCGCTTCTGGGCCCCGACGATCAAACGTATGGCGGTCGCGGTTGACCGCGAAGCGCGACGTCGGCGCGCGCTGGAAGAAGAAGTGCGTCATCGTGGCGAGAGCGGACCGCGCGGAGTCTCCGTCGAATTCGCGGGTGAGGCCATTCGCGATCTGCACAACCTGACTGACGATCTCGACCAACATGCCCATTCCCTGCGGGCGCTGGCGCGGCGTATCTCCACCGAATCGAACTCAGGCCCACTTCCCGCCTCGGTGTTGCAAGCCGCGGCGGATCGCGCCGAGGAAATCGCGCGCACCGCCGCGCAAGCACGTCGCACCTATAAACGGGTCAGTCATCTGCTGGGGGATGTTGAAACTGCAGGCCCCGCGCATGAATTGGCGCATATGACCCGCGCGGTCGATGAGACGCCACGCTATGCGGATGAACGCGGCAGTGGTGGCCAGTCTCGCGTACCCCGCCACCAGAGCGAGCCAGATCTCGCAGCACGCTATCACCCTGGGTCAGATCCATCCGTGCGATATCATGCCGACCAGGCCCCACCGGCACCAGATCATCCGGCCACACGTGTCAGAGGGGAGCAAGATTCCCATGCGCGGCAATCCCGTTCTCCTCGTGACCTCATGATCGATCCCCGCCCCTCCGCGCGCTACCCAGAAGATCCTCCCCGTTCCCTCACGCGCTACCCGGAAGATCCGCCGCGACCGTCCACGCGTTACCCGGAAGATTCGCCGCGTCTGTCCACGCGCTACCCGGAAGATTCGCCGCGCCAGGGGGGGCGACCAACGCGCGATCGCGAGCGGCGCGACTCGCATCGTGAGGAACGCCCGCGAGAGACACGCCGCGCGCGCGATGACCAGGATCGATGATACAGGTAGCTCTGTCACCAGAGCTCTGCCCCTCCGTCGGCATACCGGAGCGGCAGAGCCGTGACGTTGTGCGATTGCTATGAACCAGGAATGGATGCTGGGCCAGGGGTGGGGGTCGTCGAGAGGATGACCGGCGGTCGCGGCGATTGCGTGAAGTTGAAATCGTTCGCCAAATTACCCAGGATGGAGACATTCTCGCGCACTGTCGGCCGTGGATCGGGTCGCCCATCGGTCTGCGGATCGAGCCGGGCGCCACCGAGAAAATCATCCTCGATGAACTTGAGATAGGCATCGAAGCTCAAAGTCTGATGATCGATATAGCCGGTCTTGGCATAGGGGCTGATCACCAGGCCAGGGACGCGTAACCCGTAGCCATTCTGGTCGACATTTGGTGGGACAACGTGATCATAAAATCCACCCCAGTCGTCCCACGTCAAAAATATGGCGGTGCTATCCCACTCGGGACTTTGCATGATAGCATTGATCACACTGGTGACGTAGCTCTGGCCCGCGCTCACCAGGGCGGGTGGGTGCTCGCTCACCTTGCCATTTGGGACGACCCACGAGACCGCCGGCAGGCTGTTGCTCTTCAGGGCTGTGAAGAGGCTATCGACCGGCTGAATATTGCCCAATTGCCCGTCCTGTTGCACATCCGTGAAGTTGGGGAGCGGATTCCAGATTCCTGGCACCTTGGCGTTCTGTGCGGCCGACGCGCAGATCATCTGGTCATCGGCGCAGTCTGGTTGTGTGCCATTAGAAAGATAATAGCCCCAGCTGACGTTATCTTTATGCATCAGATAGGTCAGGTCGGTCCAGGCATAGATATCTTTCGATGTGTTCAATCCATTCGTCAACGCCACATCGTTTTGGCAACTGGAAGGGCTGGTGGAAGTGCATTTGGCGGACCAGCCAGAGACCATGAAGAGGTGTGCCGGCAACGACCACGAAGCGTCGGGCTCGAACATGTGATCTTGTAAGACGAACTGCTGGGCATAGGTCCAGTAGTTCGGGATCTCTCGAGCATCATGCCAGCCCATGACATCCTGGTTCGTGAGTTGAGTACAGATGGGGTTGTTAGAATTGGTGCACCCGCGCCGTCCTTTCTCAGCCTGGGCGATGAAACCATCTAACTTGCCGCCATCGATGTCGGCCTGGGCATTGACCGCGCCATGTGGCCCACCACCGTTGAGATCATTGGGATCATGATACGGCTTCTGGCATTGACCGGTCTTCGGATCATTGACGCAGACGGTCGGGACGCCATTCTGCATGGGAATCCCGTCAGCCCCCGGATAGGTCCCGAAGTAGCTATCGAACGAGCGGTTCTCCTGCATGATCACAACGACATGTTTGATCTTATGGATACCGGCATCCGCAGGTGTCGTGCTGGTCGTGTTCGAGCTCGGCCCGCAGGCCGAGAGGAGTAAAAATCCCAGAGAAACCATCGCAATAGGCTTCCAGATGCGGAAACCAGGAGCGGTGCTGCTCGAGAAGATCGAAGGTGCTGCCATACGCGCGAATCCCTTTCATGGACGATGGAGAGCGACGTGACCACTGCCGCGACCTGTCCGCGATGTCCATATCCGATTGGATAGAACTACCTGGGGTAGAGCAGACAGGGCGTGAGCGCGGTGCTGTCGTTTGCCACGATATCACCTTGTTTACACGCACGTGCACCCGTCACCGTTTCAGGGCAATAGCATCATCACTGACGGGTACGCCACAAACCTGGCTGAAACAGCTGGGGCGTGCATGGATCTATAAGTACATAGATATTCGGCGTCTGGTGCAAAGCAGGAAGCAGGCCAGAGGAAGATAATCCGGGGTTGCTAGCGGATCGCATCGCGCCATCGGACCATTTTCATGACGTCCACCTTGCTTTGGATGCTTTTGGACATGTTCATTCCACTGAGGTCAGTTATCGCGCTTTTCTCATCTCACGAGACAGCTACCACCCCATGTCACGCGTCACCAGGTCCGCGACGATCTTGCCTGAAAGCATGACCAGTGGGAGGCCGCCGCCGGGATGCGTGCTCCCGCCGACGAAATACAGATTGCGGATATCGCGAGCGCGGTTCTGAGGCCGCTCGAATGGCGCGAAGCGGCTATTTGACGAGAAGCCATAGATCGCGCCGCGCTGGGCGCCATAGCGGGCGCGCAGATCGTCGGGGGTGATGATGCGTTCGACGACGATGTGTTGGCGCAAATCGGGGAGCCCCATGCGCTCCAGCTTTGCCAGCACCAGATCGCGGTAGCGATCGCGTTCCGCGCGCCAATCATACGCTGGGCTGAGAGCAGGCGCATTGACCAGTATGAAGAGATTCTCGCCGCCGGGAGGCGCCTGGGTGGGATCCGTCCGCGAGGTGGCGCAGACATAGATCGTCGGGTCGCGTGGCGCGACGCGTTCGCTACAGATTTCGGCGAACTCGGCATGGTAATCGCCGCTGAAAAAGACATTGTGGTGCTGGATCTGATCATAACGTCGGTTAGTCCCCAGCAGTAAGACGTAGCCAGAGAGCGATGGCTCCAGCCGATCGATGCGCGAGACGACTTGCTGGGAGCGGTCCGCGCTACGGAGGAGATCATGATAGGTCGTCGCGACATCGACATTGGAGATCACGAGGTCACTGGCGACGGTCGTCCCATCGATCAACTGAACGCCAGCGGCGCGCCCATCCTTGCACCAGATACTCTCCACCGCCGCTTCTGTCAGGATCTCGACCCCCACGCGCTCCGCTAACCCGACGAGCGCGCGGGCGATCTGGTACATTCCCCCGCGCGGATACCAGGCGCCGAAGCTATATTCAACAAACGGGATAATGGCATACAGCGCTGGGCTCAGGTATGGTGATGAACCATTATAGGTCGCGTAGCGGTCAAACAATTGACGCACATGGGGATCGGCGAAGTGGCGGCGGACGAGACCATCCAACGAGATTGGCGCCAACACCCGGCCAAGATCACCGGGGCGGTTGAGCCGTCGCGCGAACTGCCCGGCGATCTGGAGGGGCGATCCCAATGCGTCGAAGAGGAACGGTCCAGCGGTCAGGTCATAGACGCGGCGGCCATAGTCAATGAAAGTGCGAAATCCCGCGGCATCGTGGTCGCTGAAGGTACTGAGGGCCGCCGCCATGTGGTCCAGGTTGGCTGGTGCGTCGAAGATGACTCCATCGGGATAGACATAATGACAGATCGGATCCAGCGGGATGAGATCCAGTGCATCATCCATCTGCGCACCCGCGGTGGCAAAGAGATCGCGCGCAACCTGGGGCATTGTCAGCAGCGATGGGCCCGTGTCGAAGGTGAATCCATCGGTGTTGATGCTATTCAGCTTACCACCCGGCTCGCGGTTCCGCTCAAAGACGCGTACTCGTGCCCCCGCGACCGCCAGCCGGATGGCGGCGGCCAGTCCGCCAACCCCCGCGCCAATGATGATGACATTACCCTTGCTTGATCCACTCATTGTGCTCGCCTCCACCCAGATCCACTCAGCCAGTGCATAGATGATAACGATTGCATAGTCAGCACAGTAGCGTAGCATGCGCGTGCTGGTGTGACCCACCAATGATGATACCGTTCAGTCGGCCCGGAGAACAAGCACAAGGAGTGCCTGAACTCGTTCAATGCGAATGGGTGACGATCCGCGCCAGAACCTTTCGCGCGAGGTCGCACGCACACTATAATAATGATGGTTGAGCGATCAAGAATTGCGGCTGAGGAAGAGGATTTTTGCCATGATCACCGCCGCCAAACATCCCGTGGGTAGCGCGCTCGTCTGGCAATTGATCCGCACCGCGCTGGTGAAACATTTCAGCGCGGTGCGCCTGCGGCAACGCGGCGCGCCATGGACGGAGGCTGTGCCCACACTGCTCTATGTCTCGCATACCAGTTGGTGGGATGGCTATATGTGCCTGGTATTAGAGCACGGCCTCCTGCATCGCGATCCCTATCTGATGATGGAAGAGAAGAATCTGCGTCGATATCGCTTCTTCAGCTGGGCGGGCGTTTTTGGTGTGGATCGTGACGATGGCCGTGCGGCACTGCAATCGCTGGAGTACGCCGCTGGACTACTGCACGACCATCCAGAACGTGATCTGTACCTCTTCCCTCAGGGCAGCGTCATGCCCGCGGACCAGCGACCGTTGCATTTATATAGTGGTGCGGCGCGGCTGGCAGCGCGCATCGGTGGCCCTGTGCGGCTGGCGCCAGTGGCGTTACGCTACGAATTTTTGCAGGAGCAGCGCCCCGAGGTGTTCGCCAGCATCGGCCCGGCACGCATTGTCACCCCAGACCAGAGCCAGCACCATCGCGCGCTGCTCATGACCATGACCAGCGATCTGACGGCAGAGCTGGACCTCCTCCATGCGGATATCACGGCCGAGCATCTGGAAGATTTCCACACATTTCTGCGCGGCCGCAGCGGAATTGACCGGGCTTTCGATCGCTTACTGCTTCGGCAGCGGCGCGAGTCGCGACGCCATGCCATCGCGGCTGCTGCGCGCACCTCTCAGGGGACAGCCGACGTGTAGCCATTTGTGGTGACTGAGGTACCAATGAGCGGATGCACAATAATATCCCAGAAGATGCCATGACCGGGTTCGCCGACATAGATACCGAAGTCATTGGGTGGCCCGATGAGTGCCACGCGCCACACCGTCGCGCCCATGGGGAGCGTGTAGATCGCCTTGGCGGTGTTTTGGCTGGCGAGTGCTGACGCAGACGCGAGCAGCATCCCATCGGTTGCCATCCCCAGGACGGTATCGTCATAAGCGACATGGCCAGGTTGCGGCGAGGTGGGGTCGATGTACGGGATATGTGGCAATGGCATCTGCGACCAATGCGCGCCCTCGTCGGTCGTGCACTCCAGGCGGATCGCCTGCGTCGAGGGCACGCTGCCCTCGGCACAGAAGCGCGCCGGGAGAGTCGGTGTCATCCCGAAGAAGCCATGCGTACTGACAAAGATATCCAACGGGGCCTGGCGCCAGGTGCCGCCGCTGTTATCGCTGATCCAGAGGGTCGCCGGGCTGCGCACTGTCGATGAGGGCATCGGCAAAGTCTCTGCCAGGACATAGAGGGTGCCGCGACCGGGGATGGTCCAGTAATCCAGCGGGAATTGGTTGGCCGCGAGCATCGGCGCATCAATAGGCTGCCAGGTCGCCATATGGTCAGTGCTGACGGAGAGATGCGCCATGGACGCGCCGGGCAGCGCGACCAGCGCGAAGATCGGGCCGGTGACGTCCGTCGCGGTGGTACGGCCTACTCCGACGCCAGCGGGTTCGGCGTGCCAGGTGATACCGCCGTCGAGCGAGAATTGCTCGACAGTGGGCAAGAAATTCGGTCCCGCCAAGGGCGAGTGTGGCGGCTGGCCAGGATTCAGGTTGGCGTTGGCGACCGTCGCCTGGCGCTGGACGAAGAGATTGAGAGAGTTGGCATTCCCCGAGTCAAGCTGGGGTGTACAGAAGAAGGCGTGATCGACAGTGATCGCCGCTGTCTGGCGCCAGTGGAGTGCTCGGTCATGCGTCACCCAGATCTGTACAGTGTTTGGCGCGGCGACAAAGCAGGCGTAGGCGGTCGTTCCATCGCTGGGCGCGATCTCGAAGTTATAATCTCCGATTTCCAGCGGACCCAAACCTTGCGGTGGCATGAGCGTGGTCAGCCCTGGCGGTAGCGTGATGTCTAGCCAGAGGGAATCTATCGCCTGGACTGTCGCCCCGCCGACCGCTGTCTGTGGAGTTGTGATGGATGTGGGTCGTTGCGACGTATGGCCACCGGGCGGCCCGTTCAAACCCCAGACGATGGCGAGAATGAGCAATGCTGCTGTCACGACACTCCCACCGATCCCCAGTCCGCGTCGCGTGATGAGAGGCACGCGCGGTTGGCGTTGGGCGGCGCGTTGCACGGCGCGCCAAAGCGGCTGCCCCGAGGGCGGCACCGGCAGCGCGCGGATGATCCCGGCGACACGCGCATCTTCTGCCAGAATACGCTGGCAGGCGGCGCACTCAGTGATATGGTCGCGCAAGGATTGTGTCTCCAAGGGTACGAGCAGGCCCGCGTCATAGGCCGCCAATATTGCGGGATCGATGCGCAATGCGCAGGTTGCGGTCATGTCAATCCTCCTCGGCGCGCAGATAGCGTGCGCGAAATTGCGCGCGCGCCCGACTCAGCGCCATCTTCACCGCCGCCGCCGAGATCCCTAAGGTGCGCCCCACCTCCGCGCCGGTGAAACCATGGACATCGCGCAACAACAGCACTGCACGCTGGCGCGGCGGCAGGGCTTCCAGGATCGCGCGGATCTGCTCTTGCTCTGCCAGCGTACCCACGAGATCGGTCGCGCCAGCATCGTCATCACGCAGTGGGGTCGCTGCGGCGACCGATGTGTAACGCCGAAGTTGGGTCAGTGCCAGGTTCGAGGCGACGCGGAAGAGCCAGGCGCCATTCTCGCGATGAGATGCGATGGCGTCGAAATGTTGCCAGGCCCGCAGAAAGGTTTCCTGGCTCAAGTCGAATGCCAGCTGCTGATCCCCGGTCAGGCGCCAGAGGTAGCTATAGATCTGACGCTCGAAGCGCCAGAAGAATGCCTCGAATTCGCTGCTCGTGCCTGTTGCCGACTCCGCGCCGCTCGGCGTAGCCAAAGTCTGGTCATCGCCCGCCGTTCCTCCCAGGATCGCTGCCAGCCAAATCCACGATCCGTGCCATGATCCCAGCATGCTGCACCTCGCGGTTGCTGTATTTCAATGAGATAACTCCACCGGGTGGCGAAAAGTAACGCGCGCTCCACGCACCGAGGAAATGTTCGGGCGGGAGCGTGCGGCTGAGTCTGTTCGAATACATCACAACGACGCGCGCATCAGGCAAGGTCAGCCAATCTTGAGCGTGTTGCGCGAATCCTGGATGTACCCGCTTTTATCAGATGCCAGGTCGATACCGACAAATGCAAAGGGAAAGCCGTGCGACACGACCATGGTCAACGTCAGTTGATACGATTGGCCACCCTTGCTATACGTTGCGCTGACAGTCGTACCGGCCAGCCCCGCAAGCTGATCAGGATATGCGCCAATCTCAACGTAGTTTGTCCCACCCTCTAGCCCAGCGACCTGCGCGGACGTTGTCAGCGCATCAGGCCGGGAATTGGCAGTCGAGCCGACCAAGAGAATGATGCTCGCTTGTCCGGTTGGATCACTGAAGCGATAACTTTGGGTAAATTGGGGCAGCGAGTAATTGCTCGCCGCCCATCCTTGCTCGATGGAGAGCGACCATAGGCCGCCCGACCCGTCATTACCCTGGAAGGTGGCTCCCATGAACGGCTGATTTGGCACGGTTGTGGCGGTGGGTGGCACCGTGGTGGGTGAGGGAGTAGGTGGCACATAGGGCACGGGGGTGGGAGGCACATACCCGATTGGCGGCCAGTTATAGGTTGAACTTACCAAGGTCATCACCACAGGCAATGGGCCATTTTTGAAGAAAGTGGATAGCACTACCGGGTCGATATTGCTCGATGCAATCGTAAATGACCCCGTGATCTCTGACTGGATCACCACAGATTCGAAGACCTCGCCATCGGCGGAGAGCGTCAGATAGTTGCCAACATGCTGTTTGGTATAGTCCGCGAAGCGTTGGCTGGCGTTGGCGTTCATCGCCGCCGTGATCATCGGGATGCCATTCTGCGCGATATCAGTCACCGAGGTCTGGTCGATATCATTGTTGGTGAAGACGACTGGGTATTGCCCCGCTTTGAGCATCGTGCCGGGTGCGACTTCCTGTGGGGTCTGCCAGAACTGAATCAACCCTTGTGGGTACACCTCATTCCTGACACAGCCGCAGGTGTCGACGGTTGGATCGAGGAGATCAATCTGGATGATCTTCCCGCTGACGGTGATCCGCAGGTAGGTGGTGTTAGACGGAAAGAGCGGACTGTAGCGTTTGAGGATCTGTTGCTGCAACAGGGTTGCCGTTGCCTGGCAATTGCCAGAAGCTGGGCATGGCGCAGTGAAATACAGCAAGGATCCGGGCGGATATGCTGGATTGTAGGTCGGTTGGCGTTGGATCGAGGATCCCGGAGTATTGGTTGGGTTCGTACTGGTACTGCTCTTACTGGCGAGATTGAGACGCGGAATGAGCACGGCGAAGAGCGCGATCAACGCGACCGCGATGATCGCGGCAATCCAGGGCAATCCCTGGCGCGTCGGCGATGGGCGGGGGGCTCGCCCGCGCACCTGCGGGGTGATTTCGGTCTCAGGTCCATCTTGATAGCGCGATGGTGGCATCCAGTTCATGTTACCGCTCCTTTGGCGATCAAATGGGAGATTTAGCGAGGGATTGTCCGGTAAGCGATACATACGCGACTGGAGCCGATTGGCGATCGCTTCGGTTGCGCCAGCATTGCTCAGGCGCCATGCCTGGCCATCGGCGCGCAGAGCTTCTTCAAGCGCGGCGTTGGCACGGGCGGTTTCGTCTTGATCAGTCATGCGATGCCTCCTGCCCCCTTGTGCGACTCAGCTTGCATCCTCGCGCGTAAGCGCTCGAGTGCGCGGCGCAGTCGGGTGCGGATTGTCGCCGCCGGTGTGGTGAGGATCTGTCCGATCTCGCTCGCGTTGAGGTCTACATAAAAACGCAAGATGATGAGGCTACGGTCATCTTCCCCCAATTCCAACAAAGCGGCGCGCAGGTCCAGTGCGGCTGCGGCATCGCTGGATGCCGGGTTGAAGGGTGACATGAAGGCGGCGGCGACGGCGAGGTCTGTCTGGCGACGGCGGTCGGATCCATAGCGGCCGTTCCACCAGTTGCGGCAGAGATTGATTTCGATCTGCAAGAGCCAGGCGCGCATCGCCGATCGATCGCGCAAGCTCTCGCGGGCCAGCCAGGCGCGCGTCAGCGCCTCCTGGGCGGCGTCTTCGGCATCTGCCATCCCCACAAACCCTTGCGCTACGCGCACGAGGTCGCCGAGATGGGGAGTGACCAGCGCGGCGAAGGTGTCGCGATCCATGATGCCCATCCTCTCATAACTCCTGTCATTATGCAGGACAGGGTGAAAGGCGGGGAGTGTTTCATATGGATGAGCGGTTGGGTCAAAGGCCAGGATCACGTGTTCAATGCGATCCCACCATTCGAATTTTGCTACAGCAAAAGCAGAGTGAGGAACATCTCAATGGCTTGAAAACACTGGAGATCAGTACTTTTGGGAGTGTTGTATACACAGGAAACAAAACATTGGAGTGGGCCAGAACTCACCAAGGTAAGAGGAGAAAGGGATGAGACAAGCGATTTTCACGTTTTACCGCATATTTGCATAAGCACGGAACACCACGTCTCATAGGCCTTGTATTTCCTCATTTTTGGTCAATCCACCGCAAAGTACTAGCAGCGAATGCGTGATACATTGGTTGGTCGCAACTTTACGCATGCGGGAGAGAGAGCCCCGGAGGGTAGGAAGAATACCTGTAACGTGTTGACAGGCCAAGGCGGTATCCATATAATTGCTTACGTGCTTCAGATAGCGAATTGAACCACTCTCCTGAGGGTGTGGTAGTAATGAGGTAGCTTAGTGTCCACGTTCATCATTTATGCCATCGTTGTGATCTCGGTGATCCTCACCCTCCAGGCTCTTTTCTCCATCCAACTCATGCTTTATACGTGGGAAGACACAGAGCGGGGCGTACGCAGCATGCCGCCCAAGCATCTTGCTCCTCCACGATTCTCATTTACCGTCCTTTTGCCTGCCCGTGCTGAAGAGAAAGTCATCTATGATACCATTCACAAGGTATGGAATGCGGATTACCTCCATGGGTTGCTTGAAATCCTCGTTATTTGCCATGTAAGTGATGAAGCCACTATTCGCGAAGCAGAACGGGCTATTAAGGATATTGGTTCGCGTACTGTGCGAGTGGTGACATTCTCCGACCCGCCGATTAACAAGCCACATGGCTTAAACGTCGGCCTGGCGAATAGCCATAACGAAATCGTGACGATCTTTGATGCGGAGGATGACGTTTCGCCAGATATTTTCCGGGTGGTCAATACGATTTTTATTGCTGAGGGCGTCAATATTGTTCAGGGTGGTGTACAGTTGATGAATTTTCGCGATCACTGGTTCTCCTCGCATAATTGTCTTGAATATTTCTTCTGGTTCAAGAGCCGATTGCATTTCCAGGCGGCGATGCGAATGATCCCTCTCGGTGGAAACACGGTGTTCTTTAAGCGCAACCTGCTCGATATGGTTGGTGGTTGGAATCAACTGTGTCTGACCGAAGATGCGGAGATTGGTTTGCGGTTGAGTACCCTGGGTGAGCCAATCCGGGTATTCTATGACGCACGAATTGCGACTCGCGAAGAAACACCCGATAGTATTGAACAATTCATCAAACAACGCACCCGCTGGCATCAAGGATTCCTGCAGATCTTGCGTAGTGGTGTGTGGCGAAAACTACCAGGCAGAAAACAACGCCTCCTCGCGTTCTATGCATTTGCTTATCCCTGGTTCCAGGGGTTTTCACTCTTGTTGATCCCCATCATGCTCGGAATTGGCATCTTTATGAAGCTGCCAGTTCTGGTGGCGTTGCTCTCCTTTATTCCGCTTTACACATTAGTCTTCCAAGCTCTCCTGAGCGCCTATGGTATCATCGCATTCGCCCGTGATTATCATTTGAAATACTCCCTCTGGGATATTATCAAGTTGCTACTCACGTTTATTCCTTACCAGTTCTTACAAGGGGTCAGTGCTTTGCGCGCGACTTGGCGCGAGATCATTGGACGGAGTAACTGGGAAAAAACGGCTCATGTTGGTGCTCATCGAGGATAGGCAGCCTCAGAGCTTCCCTAAACTGTCCTGAAAAGCACATTATCGCGCGGAGGATCAGCAAGCAATGTATAGCGAAACGAGACGTGACTTACCTACCAGACAGGTGACTGCTGTAAAAACGCCGTTGCCTTCTGATAATTTGGCTGAGAGTGGAGTCACGACCTATGAAATAGAGTCAATTACTGAGGAACGAAAGCGGCGGTTCCGTTGGATCAATTGGGAATTAGCCATCATCTTGCTCATCCTCGTCATCGCCGGGGTCCTCCATGGTTATAATATGTTCCACTATCCATATATTGAGGATGACGAAGGGATCTATTCATCTGAAGCTTGGTCTGTGATGATGCATGGACAATTATCCCCTTATACTTACTGGTATGATCATGCGCCAGCTGGATGGATCTTCATGGCCTTGTGGATGCTGATCACGGGCGGAACCGCGATCTTTGGTCAGGTGATCATCAGTGCGCGTGTTTTCATGCTGGTCCTCCAACTGGCATCAGTCTTAATGGTCTATCGCATCACTCGCAATTTGACGGGCAGCATCTTCGCCGCGGTCATTGGTTCGTTACTCTTTGCCATCTCGCCATTCGGGATATATTATCATCGTCGCGTCTTGCTCGATAATATCGCAACCTTCTGGATGCTGGTGAGTATCACCATCCTGGTCGGCACGCGCTCGCTCACTCTGCGTCGAGTCTGGTTGAGCGCGATTGCCTGCGGTTTAGCTGTCCTTTCCAAGGAAAATGCGGTCTTCATCATTCCGGCTTTGCCCTTGTTGGTACTGATTCGGTCGCATAAATTACACCGTGGCCTGGCAATCTTCGGTTGGACGGTGGTCTCTGTCTCAGTAGTCTCCCTCTATTTCCTGTTCGCCATCTTGAAATCCGAGTTGTTTCCTCCAGGTACGCTCCCCTGGGATACCTCGTCGCATGTCAGTTTATTGGGGACTCTCCAATTTCAGGCAGCCCGCGGCAAAGACGGAGGGTTGTTGGATCTCAATAGCGCATTCTGGAAGTCAGTGAATTTCTGGGTGCGTGGCGATCGCTTCGATAACCTCCCCGATCCCCTATTGACGGTAGCTGGAACAGCATGCGCTATCATTTCGCTGCTGTTTTTTAGAACGAACCAGATCATCTCTATTATTGGATTAGGCACCATTTTAATGTGGGTGTTCTTGGCGCGTGGCGGTATTGTTGGCAACTTCTACCTCCTGCCGATCTTGCCATTGCTGGCGATCTGTATCGCGATGGTGCTCGGGATCATCTATAATCGTATTGGGGGATATTTTGCGAAACGCAACATTTCCTCATCAGTTCGAGGGGTTCTTGCCGGTTCAGTCTGCTTGATACTATTGGCTGGCATGGTTGTGGGGACCTATTCCCTGACCCCTGATCATGGAACGTTGCTGCCTCAGCGCTATGTGCGTTTGCTCACAAGTCCGCAGGCGGATGCTCAATATGAAGCGTTAAATTGGGCCTTTGCCCATATCCCGCCTGGTAGCGTCATTGTGACGGATACGTATGCCTACATGGACCTCATAACCGCAAACCGTGGCTATAAAGTGTATTGGTATAACAAGCCCGATCTTGATCCCCAGATCAAAGCTGAGGTTGGAAACTGGAATCATATCGACTACTTGATTGTGACGGATCAGGTACTGTTCGATATGCAGACTGCTCATCTCACGATGCTGGCTGACGCCTATACGCACTCAAAACAAGACGCTCGGTTTCTCACTGATGGCTGGCAAGTGTCGATACGTCAGGTGATCCATACGACCGCGGCAACGGGCAGCGCTGTGACCGCACCACCAAATGAGGCTGGGTTGGAGGCATTGCGGCAACCTATCTGGAGGAAGGTATGATCAGGCCGCAATCCCAAACAGCGCTCGCTGGATTGCTGAAGGAACCCGATCTGACGATCGTGGTCCCAACCCGTAATGAGCGCGAAAACATCCAGAAGCTCATTCATACCATCAGAAAAGCTTTGACCGGGCTTTCTATTGAGATCCTGATTATCGATGACAGCGACGATGAAACATTCGAAATCATCGAAGAAGAAATGCAGTCAACCTTCACGACCGCGTGGCGCATGGGCGCGGTGCATCGCGCAACGCCACAGGAGCGCGAGGGTGGGTTAGCTACAGCGGTAGTGATGGGGTTGCGCCGGGCACAAGCGAAGTATGTCGCCGTCATCGATGCGGATCTGCAACATCCACCTGAGCAATTGCGAGACCTCTATGACGCGGCCATCGCGACACAAGCTGATATTGTGGTGGCCACGCGCTATCGAGCGGGAGGTAGCTACGAAGGTTTAGACGGATTTTCTCGTCGCTTTATCTCGATCGGTCTGAAGACCTTTTCGCAGTTAGTTTTTCCGGATCAGATACGCCGCATCTCTGACCCATTGGGCGGGTTTTTCCTCGTCCGTCGCGCTATCCTAGAAGATATCGATCTGCGCCCGATTGGGTATAAAATCTCTTTAGAAGTTATGGTCAGGAGCGCATGGGTTCGCCTCACTGAGGTTCCTTACCAGTTCCGGGCGCGCGAAGGTGGCCAGAGCAAATCGAATACTCAACAGGGATTGATGGTCTTACGCCATATGTTGCGGCTCTTTCATGAGGTCCCTGGTGCTGGCTTCTTCTGGAAGTATGGCATTGCCGGTTGTTTTGGGTTGATTGCATACCTGATTGCGTCCCAATGTATCGCGCACCTGGGGCTAACCGATGTCCGGTTATACCTCATTGCGCTGATCCCATCAGTATTTGTCACTACTATTATCTGCACCGTTTGGTTTAGTCGTCAATTGCGGTCTCTCCCATTCATGCAACAATTGTTCTTGCCTCTCTCCCAGGGGATTGGCCTGGTGACTATTGGAACCATAGTGTTTCTACTCCTTACCCGGTTGCTCTCCTTCCAATTGTCCTTGACTGGTATGGTGAGCTTTCTCGGTGCTATGGTTATGTATTATCTCCCTACTGGTTATCTTCATTTCAAAGCAATTCGCCAGCATACCGTCAAAGTGGTAGGGAGAGTCCGTTTCTCTCATCAGCCCTTGGTGACACAGAACGGGTAGAAAGGGAACGCGAGGACCATGCGATCAAGGTTTTTGGCTTTATTACTGCTTGCCACTGGTCTTCTGGCTGGCTGTGGGTCGACCATTCCACCATACCAACCGGCAGTACCACAGCCTGTCATTAAGGTGACGGGCAATCAACTGTTGGCAACCTCAACTGGTAATTTATTGACATTCGCAGGGGTGACCTACCCAGGCCTTTTGACCTGTGCTGATACCACCCAGGGCGTAAATCCTTTCCAACAGATGGCATCCTGGCGTATCAGTGCTATTCGGATCCCGGTGTCTGCGGATCTCTGGACTGGCACGAGCTGCCCGACCTATCATACGCGGGTGAGTGCCGTTCTGACGCAGGCCGAAGCTCTGGGGCTGCCCATCATTCTTACCGCGCAAAATGGTGTCAAAGGTCAAGAGGACATGGCCACGCAGAGTGTCGCTACACTTTGGCAGCAACTGGCGCTTACGCTGCCCACTGACCCCACGGTCAATGTGGAGTGGATGCTCGAACCATTTGATGGTCCTAAAACGACCTCTGCCTCTATCTGGCTCAATGGTGGATCCATTAAATCGGCTACCGGGACGTATACTGCGATTGGCATGCAAGCACTTGTCGATCAACTGAATAAGAGCTTGCCCGGTATCCCGGTGATCGTCGATGGGTTCCGTGGCGGCATGGATCTCACGCCATTTTTGTCTGGTGCGAACGCAATCACAGGAAAAAATCTGATTGTAGGCACTCAGCTTACTAATGGTACGGCGACGCCGCTTGCTACCTGGAGCGCCACCGTCGCGAAACTCACCCCAACCTATCCAGTTGTCGCTACGGCAATCGATGATCCATCTGGTTGTCAGGGTACATGGATCAACCAAGCCATCTCTGCCGCGCGCGCGACCTTGAATGGCTACATCGTTGCTGGTTGGACTGTCGCAGGCGCCAATTGTCAGCCTGGTGTTTTGTTGTCATCATGGACAGGAACTCCCAGCGCCTATGGCCAGGCTGTCCTGGATGATTTCACCGCGCCTTCCATCCGAATCAGCGGGAACCAGCTACTTGACATCAATGGACGCCCTATGCATCTCTATGGCGTGGGTCATCCCGGTTTCGAGTATGGCTGCTACATCAACACGGATGAGTTTAGCAACAAAGTCTTTGCCGCCATGCACACCTGGAATATCAATGCGGTGCGTATCACCGTCTCATCGAAATATTGGCTCAGCACTGACGCGGGTTGCACGAGCTACCGTACAGACCTCGCTTCCGCTATTAAGACCGCTGAAGCTCAACATTTCTACGTCATCATTGACTTGCAGAGCGGTGTTAATCCGGATTACATTACTCCTGCACCAGATGCTGTAACGTTCTGGACGCAGTTTCTGCAGGTGTACAAGAACGATCCCAATATCCTGGCGGAGCTATACGGTGAACCGCATGACATTTCGTTTGCGGTCTGGCGCAATGGAGGTCCGGTCACGACAAGCACCGGCTTGTCTTACCAAGCTGTTGGAATGCAGCAACTCGTTACGTTGGCGAATTCGATCGCTCCCAATACGCCTTTGCTCGTGAATGGGGTCGTCTGGGGTTTCGATCTGTCAGGCGTCGCGGCGGGCTATGCCATAAATGGCAAAAACATCATTTATGGCACTCACCCTTACGATTACTCGAACAAGACGATCGATACCTATGCCAGTTCGTTCGAATTCTTGAACAAAACCTATCCGCTCCTGGTTGAAGAATTCGGCGATACCCAAACGTGCAATGGTTCCTGGCTGCAGCAGTCGATGCCGAATCTGGCGGCAAATACAGACGGTATGCTGGCTTGGGCATGGATTACTACAGGGAGTGTCTGTGGTTTCCCTCTGCTTATCAAAGCATACGACGGTACGCCTTCCAGTTATGGGAAACCGATTTTCGATTTCTTTCAGCAGGTCACGAAGCAGTACAATGTTCCACTGACCACTGGCGCAGCCGCCTAATCGTTCTGATCGTCGCGAAGCAACAACAGCGGCTTATCCATACCCTGGATAAGCCGCTGTTGTTGCTTTCTTCACATTCCTGTCAGGGATCAAGGACTCATGGAATATTCTGTAAATGCCGTGGTGGCAGGCTCTGTGACGTCTCTGCTCGAGTTGAAGATTCGCCAGGCACTATCCTGATATGATTGGCGATAGGTGGGGCCTGCCTCGTGCGCAATTGACGACGCCTTCCCTCAATTGCCACCCCACCAAGCACCACAATGATACCAATGATCCATCGCCAGTACATCTCCCACCAGGAAGCATGGTGAGAGGAGGCAAGATCAATGATGCCAAAGCCTCCTATGCCACTCGCCGTGATTCCCTTGTCAATGGTTGGAGTCGGAGCGAGCTTGGGTCCCGTTGGCGAGCTGGAGGATGACGTGCCATTTTGTGCGGGTGGTGTATAGCCTTTCGATGAAGGCGGCAACAAGGATCCACTTAATGGATACGTACCGTTGCGATAATACTGGCCGATGAAGAGTCGCAAATAGCCGCCATCATCATCCGGATACGTGCTGGTATGGGTATTACACATGTTGCATTCATAGGATTGGATCGGAGCGGGATTGGTAATCCCGTCGCCTTGCAGGTCATATGGGCTGCTTTGACCACTGGGTGCGGCGAACTGGACACTGATGATTCCAGCCGCGGCAAAATCGGGTATATGCCCTAATATATATTCAGCCTTGTTATCTTGAGTATGCCCTGGACTGTTATTTTCCGTATCGAAGTACTGATTCCCGGCTGGTACCTGCCAAAGGATGACGCGACGGTTGGCTGTTTGCGACATGGCATGGATGAATTGGAGATAACGGGCAAAATTGGGATATGTTTGGTTGTAACGGTCCATCCAGATACCTGACTGTCCAGAATCATGATCTGCGATATCGTTCGAAAGCAGATCAAAGGTCGAAATTCCAGATGGTGTGTTGGCTAACCCAAGTGTAAGCAGGAACTGGCCTTCTTTGTCACCGATGTCGGTCGCATTGAGTTGGCTATTATTGCTACTGGTGACATCACTTAGCGTTCCCCAACTCGACGCATGCAGGGCAAGTAACGCATGGGGTGCATACAGATCCCGTATATGCAACATAGCCCAGGCAAATCCCTGCGCCGTATTTGGCAAGCCTTGCAGATCGGAGTCGCCAGAACTGGCGACACTTGCCGCGATATCTGCCGCGTTGTTGCTACCGTTTTGGTTCGCGCGTTGTTCAATGTATCCCCAAATATCGGGCTCAATAATTATGGTGACTGATCCTCCGTCCTGACCAACTTTGCGCATTAACAATGTCCAATCCTGGTAATAGGCGTTCATAAAACTCGCGTTATTCAAGCGTATGAGTGCGGTATCACCGGATCCGTTTCCTGTCGGACCCTGGGCGGGTAACAACTGATAATAGACGAAGAGTGTTCGATAATTGTTGGCACGATCACCACGCATCGTATTGGGAGCATAATCTCCCGGTACTGGACTCCAGGTTGTCCAATTGTGTCCGGTATTGATTCCCCCTGTAATATATTGATAGCGATAATCCCAGGCGGTCCCATTATTTTGTCGCATTGCATTTAATGCCTGCGTACCACCCGGTCCATTGTCTATGCCAAAGCTGAAATAATCGGGGACGATAGAGAGTCCAGGGGATTGATATCGTGTCGGAGCATTCATATGGAGAACTGGCCACACACTGAACAAGAACATAAACACAGACAACAATCGATTTGTCATAGCAGAATCTCCTCCGTGGGTCACTATAACCGTACTGCAGGTAGGTGAACGACGATGGAGGACGTGCTCTCTCCACCCTGTCCTACAAATGCCTACGGTGGCACCGCATTATGGCGTTGTTTTGATCATAACGGCGGTTACGCTGAGTGGGTCGACCGTGACGGTCAATGTCCCATTTTGATATGCCTGCTGGGACTGGGTGGTCGGGAGCGAGTTATCACTTAACATGGCGATGGTTGCGGTGCCATTTCCCAAGCCGGCGACATTGATCGCAATTGGCCGACGATTTTGCATATCTTTGCTGATGATCATGATGGTAATGAGTGTTCCATCATTGGATTTTGACGCGAGAGTATCGACAGTTCCATCGGAACTTGTAGCGTTGATCAGGCGATCGCGCATGTAATTCCCGTACATGGCAAAGGTATAGTAGGGGCGGAACGGCGCATAATTGTTGGACGGGTCGAGGATGCCAAGCAGATTCTTGCCCGCTTGCGCTACCGTAAAGTAGGTAAAATGATCGGCGTGCGCCTTTGTTGCCCAGAGAATGGTATCAGCGGCATAGACTGCGTCGTAGCTAGAATGCCACTCATAAGTGCTCCCACTGCTGAGATCTTTCCAGGCGATGTTGTATTCCGTAACGGCCAACGCGAGTTGTTTCCCTGAAGGCGTCACGAAACGCGAGGCGTTATTTACAATTTCGTCATAATAATCGGCTTTGATGCTATCTAAACGCGCTTGATCTGAACCACCATAATCGCCATATGAATGAAAACTGAGTACATCGATGATGTTTCCGGTATTCTTTGCCATGTAGTCTAGCCACCCGCCCGGGCCTAAATCTGGCCAAGCGGACGCTGGCGCTACGATGCGGATTGATGGATCGATAGCTTTCATCGCGCCGCCAACGGTGACAATCATATTGACATATTGACCTTCGGTTAACGTTCCATCTGGTTCAACGGTCGGTTCGTTCCAGAATTCCCAATATTTGATTTTTTGCCCTAAGACGAGGTTCACGTTGTAGCGCGTAATTACCATGCGCATAAACGTCGCATACGCCTGCCAATCATTCGCGGCTACCCCTCCCGGATAGTCTGTGAGCTGAAATTCGGGCTGAGCGCCAGCTTGAAAAACGTCTCTCAATGATTGATCCATTAAAGAGAAATCACAATTCGTCGGCGATGAACACATGGGGTGGCCGAACACGACATTCGAATATTGGATAGGTCCAATGCGAATGAGCGGGATCCGTGCCGCTTTCAGTTCGTTGACGATGTTCGTGTTGCCAGCCCAACGTAAATTTCGATCCGGAGCATTGATACCCCAAATCATAGGATTGACCGGCCCTTGATCGTTATTTGGGTCCACCGCGACGCTTACCGTTCCACCCTGCGGTGCATTAGACTGGGTCGGAAGTCCTTGAGGACCAGGAATCGGTAGGGTGGAGGTACTGAGCGGTGGTGTGCCAAAATTTCCGCCATTGTTGCCGCCGCCGGTACCATTATTTCCCGCACCATTATTGCCGGTGGATGGGTTATTACCTGATGGGACGATTCCTGCACTGCCCAGGTTAAACTGCCCCCGGTTGGCGGACCAGACGGGAAGCCCGGAGGCAAGCGCGGGATCGAACGATTTTGTGTTTAATATCACGACGATTACGACAATGACTAAGGAAACCACTATCGAGACCTGTCGGGAAAGGGTCAGTGGACGCTTGACTATCGGGTAGACCCGCGACTGCTCCCATGGTCGAATGATGACGGGATGTGTGGCGTCAACGGCAGGGATTGCTGAGGTCCGTAATGTATCGAAATCGGATTGAGTCGGGATTTGCTCCCAAAGGTCAAGAAATTCGTCATATTCTTGTTGTTCTTCGGACCCACCATATTCGATCTCACCGTGGTCGCGAGGGGCGGGAGGGCCACTGAGAGCTCCACGAAAACGATCGAATCTTGAAGCTTTCCTTGTCGGTTCGTCCGGTTGATCGAAATGAGATCGGCGTTGTTCTGTCTCAGGGGGCTGATCGCGGCGAGATCGGCGTTGTTCTGTCTCAGGGGGCTGATCGCGACGGATATGTCGATGTTCTGTTGAGGCATTCTCGTCATGAAGCGGTCGAGAGTTTGGTTGTCTCCGTGGAAAAGGTGGCTCCTGGAACGTCATGTATAACCTCTTTGCCTCTCAAAAACCGCTTCAATGGGATTATCGACTTAGCGCGCTCAAACCTGAGCAAAACCATTATACTGAAATACTCCACGTATGCAAGGTGACAAGCACATAAGCGCCATGAGGGGTGTGGCATAACTGCCGAATCAGCCTCGCCACATACTGTAAATTTGGCATATGCTTTGAGGTCCTGGCATATACTGTGGCTATCTCCGGCTCATTGTGGAGCTGTGAGACGACAGAGTAGGTCGCACCAATGAAGGGAGCGGAGACTATGCTTGCCAATGACATTATGACGCGCGAGGTGATCACCATCCTCGAAGATGCCAGCGTCGATGACGCGGTTCGCCGCCTTGCCGAGTACCAGATCAGCGGACTCCCGGTGGTCAATCGACGTGGGGTGCTCTGTGGCATCGTCACGGAAGCGGATGTCCTGGCGCGTTCTGGCGACTATGTGGGTGAGATCATGACGCGCCGAGTGATCACCGTCAGCCAGGAGACCGATGTCAATCTGATTGCACAGTTGTTGACGGGCAACCGCATTAAGCGCGTTCCGGTTGTCGCCAACGGTCTGGTCATTGGCGTCGTCAGTCGGGCTGATATTGTGCGCGCGATGGCTAGCCGGTGGGTCTGTGGAACATGTGGGGCAATCCACCTGGGGATGATGCCGCTGACTTGTGAGGTCTGCGGCGCACCAGGCCAGCACTTCAGCCGCGAATTTCCACGGCGTATGGAGATCACCTCGCGGTGAGTTAATCCTCTGCTGAGGTTTTTGGCGATCTGCGCGTCCCCCGGTCATCATTGCTTACGTGTGGTGCGCGCTTGTGGCACCCATCGCCACAAGCGCGCATCTCGAGCGCCAATTCGTTCTTGTTCGTGCCCAGGAGGATAGCACGTTGGGTACCCAGGTATGCACATATACTCTGATGTAGCGAGAAGCCCTGTTCTTTCGTCCTTGTATAGGAGAGAAGTACCGGTGTGGACTCGTCATATGAGCGGCGATGTACACTGGTTGCCTGGTTCACGATGAACTATCCGCCATGTTATGGTTGCGATCGGGATCACAGGCTTGGTGTATCGCGGTAAGATTCGCCGTTGGGGGTAGAACTAAACAGCGCAAGGTTGAGGGAATGATGGCAGAGAGTAGTGCGTCGATCGCGGTGATGACCTATAACATCCTCGTGGGCGGTCGAGATCTTGGCATGGATCATGGGCGGCTGGAACGCATCGCGGCGGTGATGGCAGCGGCGCGGCCAGACATCGTCGGGGTGGTGGAAGCCAACGATCCCGCGGCATTCCGCGCGTTGGCCGCAGAGATGGATATGGAGAGCGTCATGGGCCTGGCGCGCACGGGTTCTCATGTCGGTGTCATGAGTCGCTGGCCAATTTTGGCCTGGCATCAACATGACGATCCTAGCTTGCGCAAACCATTTCTTGAAGCAGAGATTGCCATTCCTGGCGAGCCGCAACCCTGGCATATATTCGTTGGGCATCTCACCGCGGATTTCGCTGCCGGCGCGGCATCTGAGCGGCGGCGCCTGGCTGAGGCGCGCATTCTGCTGGCGGCGATGGCGGAGTGCCGCCGCCTGGGCCAACCCCACCTGGCGATGGGTGATTTCAATTCGCTGGCACCTGGTGAACCTTTTGACGCAGTCCGGCTGATAACCCGCATCATTGAGATCGACGCCATGAGCCAGGCGCAAGGTGTTCCGCAGGACGGGATGCCACATTTGCAACATATCACACCCGGTCCGCTCCGCAAATTGACACCGCTGATCAAGCGCATTCCAACGATGCCCTGGCTGGCGGGTTTGGTGGCCTTCGCGGCACATCTTTACCTGCCACGACTGGTCTACCCTGCCATTGCCGCCGCAGGGTATGTCGAATGTTTGCGCCAGAGCATTGGTGACCCGCGCGCGATTCCTCCGACGTGTCCGTTGCCATCACCCGCTGGACGTATCGATTACCTGTGGGCTTCGCCCGACCTCGCCCAGCGGTTACGCGGCTGTGCGGTGTTGACCGACGAACCAGGACAACCAGTGTTGACGGCATCCGATCACGCGCCAGTGCTGGCACGCTTCACGCCGATTCTGGTCGCCCCCGAAGCTACCGGTAGGTCTGTGGAGACGTCACGCATCATGGCAGTGGAGGAATAAGTCGATGTCGAGCCCTCCCGCACTGGAGACGCGCGCGGCACATCAACGCCGCGCGGTGAATATTGGGTTGCTGGGGATGGCGCTGGGCGTCATCGTTGTCTTGTTCCTCGCGGTTCTCTTCGTCAAACTTACGGATGATGTCATCGAAGCGGAGATCCTCCCGATCGATACCGCCATCATCCTGGCAATCCATAGCACCACATCGGCATGGCAGACGGCGGTGATGCTCCAGGCGACGAACTTTGGCAAATTGTACGAGGTCTTCCTGGCGATTGGCTGGTTCCTCATAGGTGGGGTCATCACTTACCGTGCCTGGCAACGGAAGCGCGCTGTCGTGACCTTGTTGCTGGCAACTATCGCCCCTCCGATCGCCGTTCTCGGGGCCGCTATTCTCTCGGAGATAGTCAAACTACTCGTCGGGCGAGCGCGGCCGCATCTCTTCCCGCCCCTTGCTCCGGAGTCTGGCTTCAGTTTTCCGAGTGGCCACATGTTGACCAGCATCGCGTTTTATGGCATGTGCGCGATCGTCACATCGTGGTTCCTCACTGGTTGGGGCCGTTGGGCCATCGCGTTGTTGAGTCTCTTCCTCATTCTCTTGGTTGGCTATTCGCGGATCTACCTGGGTGTGCATTATCCCAGCGATGTCCTGGGGAGCGCTCTGCTGGGCACAGCCTGGTTAACTACCCTGGTGTTGACCCTGAACGTCGTCTCCGGGCATCTCCAACGTGCCCAAGCAGTGCCAGCTCAGGGGCATTAAAGGCCAGCGACGCCGCCAGATAGGTCAGGATGCCTACGGCAACGGGAACGACCAGCGCCACGATCTGCTCGGGTAGGGTCGCGTGTGGCAAGTCCGCGCAACGCGAGGTCAGGGCTGCCATCAAGATCCCGGCGCAACCAGAACGGATGAGGGTGCCAAGTATCGGTCGATCCCAGATCCCATGGATCCGCCAGTTGAGCATTACCATCAGACAGAGCGCGGTCGCGATATGTTGCGCAGCGTTCGCCATGGCCAACGCGGGCATCCCTACCGTTCGGTAGTTGGGCAATGCGACCAGCAAATAGGCGCCCCCCCCGATGAGCGTCGCCAGGACGGGCAAATATGGTTGGCGGCGGGCGTAGCACGCGGCGATGCCGACCTGCTCTACAGCGATCGCGGGCAGTTCCGCCGCATAGGCGCGCAACGCCAGCGCCGTGCGCGCCGTATCGGTGGCACCGAAGGCATGGTGCTGGAAGAGCAACGCGACGATCGGCGTTGCAGACGTCAGATACAGTACCATCACCGGTGTCATCAAGAAGATGCCCAGGCGGGTGCTCATCCGGGTGATGGTGGCAAAGCGCGTGGGATCGTTCGTGGCGCGTGCCAGATCAGGCAGTGCGGCGAAGGCCAGTGCCGCGGCCACCAGGCCGACAGGGAACTGAATCAGTGCGGTGGCGCTGGCGAGTGCGGCGATATTGGGGCCTCCAAAGCTATGGGTCGCCTGGTCATAGGTCTGCGATTGTAACGACTGATCGACGGCCTGGATGAGAATACCAATCAACATGCCAGCCGCCACTGGCGCGTAGAGCCACACAATGCGCCACAAGATGGCGCGTTGCGCTGACGGTGTTGCTGGCGTGGTGTCGATGGTGGGAAGGCCTGGGCGTCGCCTGGTCTGCCACCAGAGCAGTGCGGCCTGCGCTGCGCTCCCCAGCACCAAACCCAGCGCCAATGCTCGCACTCCCAGGCGCGCACCCAGCGTCAATGCGGTGACACAGACCCCCAGGTGCAACGCCCCAGCGGCGAGCGCCGTGAGTTGCTGGCGCCGTGCAGCAGCCAGCCATGCTCCCAAAACCGCCGAAAAGCCACCCAGCGGTAAGGCTAGCGCGCTGATTCGCAAGAGGGCGGTTGTTGCGGTGCGATTGGGCAAGGTAAAACCAGGATTGAGTGCGGCGACAAACCAGCCGGCTCCCACCCAGAGGATGAGCGTGGCCAGCCCCAACAATACTGCCGTCGCGCGCAGCACAATGCTCAGCGCGTGCGCGCCGCGACGGTGGTCGGCCTGCCCTTCAGTCACGAATGTCGGGATGAGTGCCGCACTGACCGCGCCACCGACCAGGAGGTCGCTGAGGAATTGTGGCAGCTTCAACGCGGCGAAATAGGTTCCAGCCGCAGTCTGGCTGAAGAGGGCATTAGTGACGAGGAGGCGCAGCATTCCCAGCCCGCTGCTCAGCAGGGTGCTGAGCATAATCAACGTCGCTTTGTTGACGAGGCTATGCTGATCGGTGGCCGCATCCGAGCGTGACACGGGGCGTATCGCCCCGCTGGCTTCCTGTTCCTGGCGCATGACAGGCGCGGGTCGCAACCTCTATGCCGCAGGAGCGATTATGTCGCGTCTTTGATGCGTGCGATCAATTCCGTGGTGGAGTGGCTGGGGAGGTAGGCTACCAATTCGATGCGACCGCCCATCGTGAGGACAGTTGCCGCTTCGGGCAATGGCTTCCCTGTGATGGTGGCATCGGTGGCCGACGTCAACGCGTAATCGCCACCCTTAACGTAGATATCGGGGCGCACGATCTGGAGCAATGTCTCGGCGGTATCTTCCTCAAAGATCGTCACCAGGTCCACACATGCCAGCCCAGCAACCATCTCGGCTCGCTCAAGTTCCGGGACGATGGGTCGGGATGGACCTTTCAGGCGGCGAGTCGAGGCGTCGGAATTGATGCCAACGATCAACGCATCTCCCATGCTCCGCGCCGCTTTCAGGTAACGTAGATGCCCGATGTGCATCAGGTCAAAGACTCCATTGGTGCAGACGATGATAGGCGCGCGGGCGCGCAATTGTCGCACTGTCGTTGCCAAAGCGGCGCGGGGGATCATGCGAAGAAGTGCGTCGGCCATTACCAGGCGATCTCCAGACTGGCCACCGCGTGCAAAAGTTCATCAGGACTTGTCGTGGCGCACCCCAAGCGTCGCACAACCAATGCCGCGGCGACGTTTGCCAGCGCCGCCGCGTCGGGCAATGTCGCCCCCGTCGCGAGTGCCAGCGTGAACGTGGCGGCGACTGTATCTCCCGCGCCAGTGGTATCACGCACTTCGCTGGGATAGGCAGGGATATGCGTCGTCGCCATCGATCGTTCAAAGACACTCATCCCGTCGCCACCGCGCGTGATCAGGACGCTCTGCACATTGGTCTCGGCCAGCAAACGTCGTCCCGCAACTTCCAGGCTCGTGCTATCCTGGATGACCATGCCAGCCGCCATCTCGGCTTCCTGCAGATTTGGGGTGATAGCGGTTGCATGCTGAAAGCGTCCCAGATTCTCGTGGGCATCTGCCACCAGGACCGTATCGTGGCGCCGTGCCAGCCGCATTGCGGCTTCCACCAGTGGGAGCACCATCAGACCATTATCATAATCTGACAGGATGACGCCATCCAGGTGCGGGAACAGTATGTGGAGGCCATTGATCAGATGTTGAACAGTCTCATGCTCAGGCGGCGAGTTATCAATCGTATCGATGCGTGCCATGTGTTGTGCGGGGGCTTGCCCATTGCTCGCTAAGATGCGTAGCTTGGCGTTGGTGGGTCGTCCTGGCTCGCTAAATAAGAGATCTTGATAAATGCCCAATTCACTGAGTCGTTGGCGCAGTTTTTGTCCGGCCTGATCATCGCCGATTAATCCGGCAACATGCACTTCAGCGCCCAGCGTCCGCGCATTGACCGCCGGATTCAATGCGCCACCTGGTACGATGAAATGCTCGCGCTGATTGACCACCGGGATCGGAGCTTCTCGCGATATGCGCGCCACCTGGCCGATTCGATATTCATCCGCGATCAGATCCCCCAGGACAAGGATGCGTTTGCCAGAGAACGCGGCGATGATCTCACTCAGTCGTGAGGACCATGGTCGCTTGCTCATTGGCGCGCCCAGCGTGCCAGTTGTTGGCCGACGCACTTCTCGGCTCTGTATAGGCTGGTTCACGCTCACAGCCGCCCTCCTGGACAAGATTGGAGCCAGGGTTGTATAGTTGGCATCGCTTGGATACCTCTTGAGACGTTTGGTCGTAAGGTCACTACCTTTATGACGACCGATAACGAGTCAAAGCCACAAATCTCGCACACCCCAATGCGAGTTTTCCTGTTCAGCGCGAACGCGGTGATGTTGTCGCTTCATGCCAGGTCGTGTCCCTGCGCGTAGATCGCAGCCTGCGTGCGATCGCGCAGATTGAGTTTGCTCAATATACTCGAAACATGGTTTTTAACCGTGCCTTCGGTGATGAAGAGGGTCTCGCCGATTTCGCGGTTGCTGGCGCCACGAGCGACCAACCGCAACACCTCACGTTCTCGGTCCGTCAATTCTTCTGAGAATGCCGATGTCTCGTCGTCTTGTGCGTGTGGGTGAAGGGATTCTGCGACCGATGATTGTTGGACATGCCGTACCAACTTTGCGGCGATTGCGGGTTGCAGGGGGGATTCACCACGGCGTGCGGACTGGATCGCCGCGATCAATTGCGTCACGGTCATGTCTTTCAACAGATATCCGCTGGCTCCCGCATGCAACCCTGCCAGAATATATTCCTCGTCATCGAAAGTCGTCAGCATGATCACGCGGATCTCCGGATAGCGTTGGCGGATGCGGGCTGTCGCCGCGACCCCATCCAGGCGCGGCATGCGGATATCCATCAGGATGACCTCGGGTAAGCGGTGCTCAGACCCCAGTCGATCCAGCATATCCAATGCTGCCTGGCCATCGGTTGCGGTGCCGACGACGCTCACCGTCGTCGCTTCTAATTCCAACAAGCGCTGAAAGCCTTCCCGCAGGAGGGCCTGATCATCGACGATGAGCACACGAATTGGCGCGGTTTCCATCATCAGTGTCCCTCTTCCGCCATGACTGGCTGGCGTAATGGTATTGTGACATCGACCCGCCAGCCCTGGCCTTGGATTGGTCCCGCTGTGACGCTCCCACTCAGCAAGGCGACGCGTTCACGCATACCAATCAGACCAAATCCTGCTGGGGGCGCGTTCGATGCAGTCGCACCACACCCATTATCCAGAACCGTCAGTTCGATTGTTCGGGCATCCACACGCAGGCGAATTAAGATCTTGCTGGCCTGCGCGTGTTTGCGGATATTCGTCAGGGCTTCCTGTGTTGCGCGGTAGATTGCTCCCCGTTGTTCCAGTGTAGTGGCATCCAGATCCCCTTCAATATCCACGGTCACCTCGATCGCATCGCTGGTGGTAGCCAATGTGCCAAGTTGGTGCATGGCTTCCGCGAATGAGGTGGCCGCTTCCAGTGAACCGGGGCGGAGTGCGTTCACCGAGGTTCGCACTTCACGCAAGCACTCACGGGCCATCCGCAACGCGTCTGCCAATTCTGCTCCCAACTCCGGCGCATGGTGCTCTTCCAGGTGTGTCGCGGTCTCCAATTTGACGGCCAGCACGGTCAGATAATGTCCCAATGTATCGTGGATCTCGCGTGCCATCCGATTGCGTTCACGGGTGATCGCCAGATCTTCCGCCTGAGCGGCAGAGATGCGCAGTTGCGCATGGGCGGCGCTGAGATGGTAATGCGCCAGTGCCAGCTCTCCCATCATGACCTGTGTCTGACGTCGAGCCTCTACTTGCCTGCGCACCATGAAGACAAAGGCGATAGCAAAGATGAAGGCGCTGGTGATAGTGAAGAGATCATTCCAAATGCTCGCACCCAATACCAGATCAGTACGCACGATGGGAGCTATCGCACCCAGGTACGTGGCAATGGCGAAAAGCACGACACGCCGCCATGGCGCAAGTGCCAGCAACACCCCGACCGTAATGACCGGCAACAACCAATTATAACCCGTACCTAGCCATGACACCCAACTAGAGGCGGTGGCGCAGATCGCGAGCATCGCTGCCCACAAAACGGTGGTGCGCGTGCGATTGCCCACCACCGTACAACGCTCGAAGCGTGTATAGCTGATAAACCAGCCGATTTGACTCAGTGTCAACGCACTAAATCCAATCAGGGTGAGGTGTGGCTGCTTGATCAGTGCAATCAAATATCCCAAGCCTGCGCAAGCTGACGTGATGGCATTGACCGTCCGCCATTCTATCTCTGTTGAGTCTGGCGTGCTCCGGGTTTCTTCTAGCGCGCCGTACGGCGCATTGTTCAGTTCCGCCATAGGTCGCTCCTCCCGCAATTTGGCTTTGCGCCATGTTGATCACCGCGTCTGCCAGAAGTGTCCGCTGCTCTTCTGAACAACGTACCCTCGCTGATTTGCTTTTCCGGCTTTTGTCAGTACGATGCGCTGTTTATACTATGCCAAATTGCCGCGGTGATTACCTCTCTCCTGAGTCATGTGATGGTCTTCGTTACTCTATCTTTCGTCATGCATTGCCACAGCCAAATTCGTACGTGATCCATGACGATCGAGACGCGCGCACCACCGTCACCTTCAGGTACCATTGGGTTGGCCGAACAACAATGTGCCGCGTGCCTCAGTGCACGATGGAAAGGAACGTTACGTGCGAATATCTCATGAGAACCCATCGGTCGGTGGCGTGGCCCGGGTGAGTGGGGCCACGCTCACCAGGGCAGCCCCCCCGTCGGTTGTGCGCGTTGACCACCTTGTCAAACGCTATGGCGCAACCACCGCGGTCGCCGATCTCAGTTTCAGTGTACGACCCGGCGAGATCTTTGGGCTGCTCGGACCCAACGGTGCGGGCAAAACCTCAACGATCGAAATAATCGAGGGGATCCGTACCCCCGATAGCGGGACCGTCGAGGTCTTTGGCCTTGATATTCAGCGCCAGCGACGCGCCATTCAGGGCCGTGTTGGTGTGCAGCTTCAGTCGACCACACTCTTTCCAGAATTGACTGTGCAAGAAACATTGGGGCTCTTTGGTTCCTTTTATCCCCATGCGCGACCTGTGAGGGAACTCTTGCGGGAGGTCGCGTTGGAAGAGAAAGCGCACGCCTTTCCCCAGGATCTCTCAGGTGGCCAGCGTCAACGATTAGCATTGGCGCTGGCGTTAGTGAACGAACCAGAGTTAGTCATCCTGGACGAACCCACCACCGGCCTGGATCCGCAGAGTCGACGTGCGCTCTGGGATATCATCCAACAACTGCGACAGCGAGGCGTTGCGATCATCCTCACGACCCATTTTATGGACGAAGCGCAGATACTCTGTGATCGCATTGCCATTGTCGATCATGGTCAGATCATCGCGGAGGATACCCCGGCCGGGCTGATCGCGTTGCTTGGCGCCAGCGCCGCGATTGCGTTTCAGGTTGTCGTGCCAACAGGCGCGACCGCGCCAGACCTGGCGATGGTGCGGCAGTTACCAGGGGTCGAGGATGCTCGCGCAGGTCTAGATCAATTGATTCTGTATACTCGTCAGACCGAGCCGACGCTCATCGCTTTGCTCCATCTCGCCGAACACGCGGGAGTGACGTTGGAACATCTGCAATTGCACACACCTACCCTCGAGGATGTCTTCATAAAATTAACCGGTCGCCAACTCCGCAGCTAAATTGCTGGCGCAAGTGCTGACGCGGCAGCAAGATGAAGTCCGCGAAGAAAGCGTGAAGTGTTATGCGAACGTACCTGCGTCTCACGAGCTCCATGATTCAGATGTTGCGCCGGAATGTGGCGTTGGTCCTCAGCAGTCTGGGCCTGGGAATCGTCTCGATTCTGGCATTTGGCCTGCTTTTCGGTAATGGCGGCAATGTCACTCCTCAACTGGGGGTTGTGGATGAAGACCAAACCCCGCTGACCACGCAGATGATTCAATCGCTCGCACATTCCACTACCGTCCATATCTCGATTGGCAGTCGTGCCACAGAAATTGATGCATTGCGTGGCGCGCATCTCAACGCAGTCATCATTATGCCGGCGGGCTTCACTGCCGCGCTCATGGGCGGTAACGCCCAGATGCCCGTTTACTATGACCAGAGCAATCCAACGTCCTGGTTGATAGCACAGGTGACCGTGCAACAGGTGGTACAGCAGCTCAGCGGCGTTCATCTACCCATCACTTTGCAGACTCAGGCGATCAGCGTCCACAATCTGCGCACCATCGATTTCCTGACGCCTGGCATGATCGGGATGATGCTCATGTGGGCCAATCTGGGGATCGGGACCATCCTGGTCTCCTGGCGACAGGTGGGCATCATGCGCAGGTTGGCGGCGACCCCATTGCGCCCAGGGATACTGATCGCCGCGCAGATGTCGGCGCGCTTGTTGCTCTCGCTCATCCAGGCAGCAATGTTGTTGGTGATTGCGATGACAGTGTTCAAGGTGCCGGTCTATGGCAATCTTGGGCTGCTGGCAGGGGTAGTGACCCTGGGAACCCTGACCATGTTAGCGATCGGCTTCATCATTGGTGGATTGACCGCCAAACCAGAAGTCGCCAATGCCATCACCTTCCTGATCAGTTTCCCGATGATGTTCCTGGGCGGCTCCTACTTTTCGGTGGACAATGCCCCGGCTTTCATGCGCCCGGTGACGCAATTCCTCCCCTTGACACATCTCAACGACGCATTGCGCCAGATTATCAACAATGGGGCCTCCTTTGCTGCCATCCAGAACGATGTCTTCGTCCTGATTGCCTGGATTGTGCTTGGAAGTTTGGTCGCCACACGCGCATTCCGCTGGGTCTAGTGACTGATGTGCGGTTTGACACTGAGGAAACCTGGCCTCAAACATCATACGCCTGGTTCCCTCAGCATGCTCTGTATCCCGTCATGTATCAGACTATGGTTGGTGGGACTGGGCAAGGCTCTGGTAAAGAGGTGACGAAATCTGGGTGGGGCAGGCGCATCGCAGCGAGCGTGGGGACATGTGGGAAAACTCCACCGTGCACTTGCACCGTCACCGCTCTAAGGCATATCATGTTGGCACGGCTTCCTGGTGACAGTAGCCGCGCCAACAGGTAGCTGAGAGGACGGACGCCCGATGGAATTCCCCGATCATGATCTCTTGCGTGGTCTGAACGACGAACAGCGCCAGGCTGTCACCACTACAGAAGGGCCGGTCCTGATTCTCGCTGGGCCTGGTTCGGGCAAGACCCGCGTCATTACACATCGCATCGCTTACTTGATTCAGGAGGTCGGCGTCAAACCCTGGCATATCTTGGCCGTCACGTTTACCAATAAAGCCGCCCGTGAGATGCGCGACCGCCTGGAAACCCTGGTGGGCATCGCCGCTCGTGACCTGAACGTTGGCACCTTTCATAGCATCTGTGCGCGTGTCCTGCGCGGCAAAGCCGGTGAGGCTGGCCCGTATTTCATCGAAACATTGGATTTTGGCCGGACGGGTGCCTTTACCATCCTGGATGAAGATGAGCAGGCAGTGATCATCCGCCAGGCGATCAGAGATCTCAACATCAATGAGAAGCAGTATTCGACTCGAACTATTCAAGGAGCGATCTCGCGCGCTAAAAATGATCTGCTCACGGTCCGCCAATATGAGGAACATACCAGTAAATATATCGAAGAAATTGTTGCGCGTGTCTATCGCAAATATGATGAGCGCTTGCGCGAGATGAACGCTGTTGACTTCGATGATCTGATTTTCCTGACCCATGAACTCTGGCGGCGTAACCCCGACGCGCTGGCAAAAGCGATCGCGCGTTACCAATACATCCATGTCGATGAATTTCAGGATTGCAACGCCGCGCAATATTCACTGGTCCGCATGCTCGCTGTGGGCCATCATGGCTCCGGTGGGGTCACCCTGCCAGACCATCCTGAGGGTTGGCGCAATATTTGTGTGGTCGGTGACGAAGATCAATGCCTGGTCGCGGGGACACTGGTGACCATGGCCGATGGATCGACGCGCCCCATTGAAACGGTCCGCGTGGGTGAATTGGTCCGTTCGGGGTATGGGAGTGGTGTGTTCCAGCCTGCGCGAGTCATGGCAACAGCATCGCGACCTTATCAGGGCGTCGGTATCCGCATCACGCTACAATCCGGACAAACACTGGAGACTACGCCTGAACATCTGCATTTCGCGGGATTCCAGGACACTCAGTGGCGTACATCAGATATGTTGCGTATGGATGGCAACCTCCAACCCAGCGCATCCTCAATACCCCCCGATGCAACGGGGAGCCACTCCCCCATTGGCCCTGTGCCAATCACTCGCCACACCAATCGCGTAATGCGCGCTGATTCTCACCGCGCACCCATAAAGTATGTATCACGCCTGGGAGTGGATCATTCGCCACATATCATCATCACCCTGTGTGGTGTTCGCCGGGGAACGGAACCCATGCATCGCCTGACGCTCGTCGGAAGCGATCCGGATGCGCGTGAGACATTGCTCGCGCTGGGGGTGCCGGTGCGAAGTATACGGCGCAAACAAGCAGAGTGGCATGTGGAGGTCGCCATGCCGGATCTCGGGCAGATCCAGTCCTTCGCGCAGCGCATGCGACAAGCGGTTGGTGCCTCGGTCATGCAGGTCGCGCGGCTCGGGCGCGCGTCGTCCACGGTGGGCACGCTGCCCTGCATACCAGCGGCCGCCGTTCGTCCCGGCATGGTCATGTTCGACGCGCATGGTGAAAGGGCGATCGTGGCAAGGGTCACGCCCATCCAGATCAGCGGGCAGGTATACGACCTGAACGTGCAGCATACGCATAATTTTATAGCCAATGGAATCGCGACGCACAACTCGATCTACAGCTGGCGCGGAGCCAGCATCGAGAATATCATCAGCTTCGAGCGCGAGTTTCCGGAGCGGACCCGCATCATTCTCGGCCGTAACTACCGTTCGACGCAGACCATTCTGGACGCCGCGATGGAGGTCGTACGCAAGAACCCCGGCCGAATTGATAAAGATCTGTATACGGAACACGGGTCCGGTGAACGGATCAGCATTCGCGAGGCGTACAACGAAGAAGACGAAGGGCGCATCGTCGTTGATACCATTCGCACCCTGGTGGCGCGCGGTGTGGTCAAATTGAAAGACTGCGCGGTGATGTATCGCACCAATGCGCAATCACGCGCGATTGAAGAGCAATTCCTGCGCGCTGGCGTGCCCTATGTGGTCATCGGATCGCGTAAATTCTATGAGCGCAAAGAGATCCGTGATGTCATCGCCTATCTGCGCATCTTACAGAATCCCTTCGATGCACCAGCACTCCGCCGCATCATCAATGTACCGTCACGAAAAATTGGCGATGCTACCGTGCAACTGCTCATCACCTTCGCCAATGGGCGTGGCCTCAGCCCCGAGGATGCGATCGCCGTGATTGATGAGCACCCGACGTTGGCGACCCAGCCGAAAGCCGCGCTGGGCCGTTTTCTTGCGGTCCTGCGCGATCTGCGCGCCGATCAAGCCACCCTGGCATTGGACCACCTGATTGATCGCATTCTGGAACGGACCGGGTATGCCAGCGAGGTGCGCGATGGCACTGAAGAGGGTGATGAGCGCTGGCGCAATATCCTGGAACTGCGCCGCGTCGCCGAAGACTATCGCGAGATCGAACCGGCTGCCGCGTTACCCCTCTTTTTGGAGCAGATCGCGTTGATTGGGGGGGCCGACACAACCCAGTCCGCTAGCGATGACCCAGAATTAGTGCGCGAAGATCGCGACGCCGTCACATTGATTACCTTACATGCCGCCAAGGGACTAGAGTTTCCGGTCGTCTTTCTGGTAGGTATGGAGGAAGGGATCTTGCCACACAGCCGTTCAATGGAATCTTTGCAACAACTGGAAGAAGAGCGGCGGTTGACCTATGTGGGCATCACGCGCGCGATGCGGCAACTCTTTCTGATCTACGCACACCGCCGCTCGTACTATGGTGGAGATTCGATGTTGCAAGCGCCCTCGCGATTCCTGGGCGACATCCCATCACGATTGCTGGAAGAGGATGGGGAAAACCGCCCCGACAAAGCCAAATCACGAGCGCGGCCCACCAGTGGCGCACAGCCAGGAGGCGTGAGCAATGGAACGAGTGCACAGTGGTCCCCGCCGCGCCTCCCCACCACTGGCAACGGCACCGGGCCAGCGCCGTTCGTGCCGCGCGACCAGCGCCATCCTGGCCCTATCCCCACCCTCCCACCTACGGGGAGCGGCCTGACATCGCCTCGTGGGTCTAACGGGACCCCGCCGCCGCCTCCATCCGCGCCCGATACTACTCGCACTCCCAAACCCGGCGAGATCGTTCGGCATCGCATCTATGGCAAAGGCGTCGTCAAAAAGGTCATTGCCGAGCGTGATACGACGAGTGTTGAGGTCCTCTTCGAGCGCACTGGCGTTGGCACCAAGCTCCTGGATCTGGCTTTCGCCAATCTAGAGGTGCTGGATTAGGACTATGAACCAGGCAGCATTGGCGTCCTGGTCAATGCTAGCCGCCAGAGACCGCGGTAAGAATGCGCACCACACTGTGGGGCTGCACGATGTGGTCGAGCGTCGCTTGCTGACCATCCACAAAGATACGGATATGCTCGCGGATCAGGGTGGGTGAACCCCTGAGACGTAGCGCGACACCGGGCCAGCGCGCCTCCATCGAGTCGATGAAGGCGTGTAAGGTGCACGCCTCCATCGAGACCTCGGCCTGTCGTGGCAGGGAAGGAATGAGCACGGTGAGCGCTGGTGGAAAAGCGACACGAGCCATCTCATCCCTCCAGGACGACGGTCTCAACCGACCAGATCGCTGGCAAATTTGCCGCCAGGACCTGCCAGTTGTCGCCCTCATTCGCGCTGCCATAGAGTTGGCCATTCGAGGTGCCGAAGTAAATACCTGCTTGGTCCAGTGTATCGACCGCCATCGCCTCGCGCAAGACACCAATGTAGGCGTCCTTGGCGGGCAGACCTGCGGTCAGCGGAGTCCATGAATCACCGCGATCGCGGCTACGCCAGACCACCATCGTCGCGTTGGGCACATAACGCCCCTGCTCTGCGCCATTCAGAGGAATGGTATAGAGCGTATTGGGATCATGTGGATGGAGGGCGAGCGGAAAACCAAAATCGGATGGCAGTCCCTCGGTGATCTCTTCCCACTGCATGCCGCCATCAGCGCTACGATAGACTCCGCAATGGTTCTGCTGATATAACTGCGCGCCATCGGCCGCCTGTAGCAACTTGTGGACACACTGCCCAACTTCTGGGTAGCGATCGGGCATAAACTCAGCGCGGACGCCGCGATTGCGCGGCTCCCAGGTCGCCCCGCCGTCTGTAGTCGCGAAGGTTCCCGCCGAAGAGATCGCGATCCACATACGCGCCGGATCGGTTGGATCAGTCGCAATAGAATGTAATATGAGGCCGCCAGCGCCTGGCACCCAGTGCGGGCTGGATGGGTGCGCGCGCAACCCCGCGACGTGCGACCAGGTCACTCCCCCATCATCGCTACGAAAGAGACCTGCGGGGTCGACACCAGCATAGACAGCACCGTGCGCCGCAGCGAGATGCCAGACCGTCTTGATCTCTGGCCCTTCGGCCCCATAGCTGAACCCTTCGCCGGATTGTGACCACGTCATCCCCAAATCTTTACTGCGCCAGACAGCCGGCCCGAACCAGGCATTGCCACCACCTGCGAGGAGAGCGCCATTGGCGCGATCATAGACCATGTGGTGGATAGGCCAGGTCGCGCAATACGGACCGCGGAGTTCCCATGACGTACGTGCCGCATCGCTCTCCAGGATGAATGAGCCGCTCTTCGTGCCAACCAGGACCAGAACGCGTACTGCCATTGCTGTGCCGCCTTTCTCACTCTGCGCTTCCCCGCTGATAGGAGATGAGCTTTCCGTTGATCATCAACTATTCGCGAGAATTGTGCCCATACTCTAGGACAAATGTACTCTTCTTCGTATAGGACACAGGATTGGAGATCGGGCTATAATACTATCAATTCGAGACGGGGCAGAGGGGAGAGCAAAATCATGTTGCTACGCTCGGTCGAAGTGCGGATGCCACCGGTGGCGATCCGCGATCGCTATCCCTTCACTGTACCGACCATCGCCGCGTTGCTGGGGCGGACGATCCCTTTCACAACGCCGATCACCTTCCTGGTGGGCGAGAATGGTTCAGGCAAATCGACCTTGCTGGAGGCCATGGCACTGGCAATTGGGTCGATTGCGCTGGGTCGGGATGATGGGGATCGGGATCGATCGTTGGTGGATACGCAACCATTGGCGGACCAGTTGCGTCTCGTCTGGAATCACAAGACGAAGCGCGGCTTCTTTCTGCGCGCCGAAGATTTCTTTGGCTATGCGCAGCGCCTGAGCCTCATACGCGAAGAGTATCTGGCGGAGCTCAAGAAATTAGACGAAGACACGACGCTGAGTAAGCGATCCCGCGACTACGCCAAGATGCCCTATGGCGCTGGGCTGGCTGACCTCCAACGGCTCTATGGACCAGGCCTGGAGCGCGTCTCGCACGGGGAAAGCTTTTTGCGCCTGATGCGATCGCGCATCAACGGACCCGGGCTGTACCTCTGTGACGAGCCCGAAGCGCCGCTCTCGCCGATGCGACAACTGGCGCTCCTGACGCTGATTGAAGACGCGGCGCGCGAACACGGCGCGCAGTTCCTTATCGCCACCCATTCGCCCATTGTACTGGCGACACGCGGCGCGACCATCCTGGAATGTACTTCCAGTGGGTTGCGCGTGGTCGCCTATGGCGACCTCGAACATGTGCGCTTCACCCGTGATTTTTTACAGGCTCCAGACCAATTTCTCCAACATATCTGAAGTAGTTTATTCAGGAGGCCATTTCATGTCTTCGCCAATCACCGAGAGTGGATCCCCTGCGGAAGATACCGCGTATGCTACGGCACTCATCGATCAAGAGCGAAAGGATGCGCAGGCTGGATTGATCACCCTCGCCATCTTCTTCGGGTTGGGGACGATCGGGTCCATCATCATCGAGTTTTTCGTCGTGCGTGGACGCAGTCCAGCCGCGATTCCGCTGGGCATCTTGCTCCTGCTCATCGTTTTGAGCATCGGTCGGCGGGTCTGGCGTATCGCGCGGGCGATCTTCACCATGCGCCAGGCCTGGTCGGCAGGGAAATTAGCCGATGGTCGCGATGCGCTGGCCGTGGCCCGCGGTAACCGCCATGCCTGAAGAGCCACCGATGCGTCAGGCGTGGTCCTCACGCTCGACCATTGCGCCCGGCGACACGTACGAGGTACAGTGAGCATGCATCGTCACCATGCGCGCAAAATTCAACACAATGAGGTCCGTTCACCATGCAGGATATCATCCCATCGATCGCGCCAGATCTCAGCGAAGCGCGGGAGCATTTTCCCGCCCTCAGCCAGGAGCACCTGGGAAAACCAGTCGTCTTCTTCGATAACCCCGGAGGCACACAGGTCGCCAAACAGGTGATTGATGCCACCCTGGAGTATTATCTCTTCGCGAACGCCAACACCCACGGAGCTTTCGCCACCAGCCAGCGCACCGACCTGATCATCCATGAGGCTCGCCTGGCAATGGCGGATATGCTGAATTGCGCGCCAGGTGAGATAGTCTTTGGCGCCAACATGACCTCACTTACCTTCGCTCTCAGCCGAGCGTTAGGGCGCACGTTCCAGCCAGGCGATGAGATCGTGACCACCACCCTGGACCATGATGCCAACATTGCCCCGTGGCGCGCGATTGCCCGCGACCGGGGGTTGGTCATACGTCAGGTGGATATCGATCCCGCAACGTGTACGTTGCACATGGAAGATCTGCGATCAAAAATCACCGCGCGCACGAAACTCGTCGCGGTCGGCTATGCGTCGAATGCGGTCGGGACGATCAACGATGTCGCGACGATTGTCCAGCTGGCCCATGCCGCTGGCGCGCTCTGCTGGATTGATGCTGTGCAATATGCGCCGCATGGGCCGATTGATGTCCAGTCGTTGGACTGTGATTTTTTGGTCTGCTCTGCCTACAAATTTTTTGGACCGCATCTGGGCATCCTCTATGGCAAGCAATCACTGCTCGATGCGCTGGCTCCCTATAAAGTACGGCCATCCAGCGACGAGACACCGGATAAATTCGAGACGGGGACGCAGGCGCATGAGTTGTTGGCCGGGTTGTTAGGCGCTGTGGATTATCTGGCCCAGGTGGGCAATCGCTACGCTGAGGCGCTCCCAGAGGTTGGTGCAGCCTACAGTGGACGCCGCCGGACGCTCAAGATAGCCATGGGCGCGATCCTGGCGTACGAACGGTCGCTCTCGGCGTACCTGCTGCCCTCGCTCGCCACACTGCCGGGTGTGACCATCTACGGACTCACGCGTCCCCAGGATGTCCGATTGCGGGTGCCTACCGTCGCGCTGACCATGCGCGGCCATACCCCACGCCAATTGGCTGAGGCCCTGGCCGCGGCGGGCATCAACGCCTGGGATGGGAATTACTACGCGATCGAGTTGATGGATCGCCTGGGATTAGAGGCACAGGGCGGCGCATTGCGCTTAGGTCTGGCGCATTACAACACCACTGAAGAGATCGACCGTTGCGTTGCCGTGCTGCGTGAGGTGGGGCGTGCATGACGTTATCCTTGCGATGCACCTGCTGACCTATTATCAGGTACTCGTGACAGGACTGGTCGCGACCGTCTGGGGCATGTATCTGATCCTACGGGGATCGGGCATATCCCCAGGATTTCGCTCCGCGGTCTTTTTGATCGGTGGGACTGGTCTGGTGCAGGGTCTCTGGGGAAGCATCCTCTTCCTCTCCGGGTCGCGACCAAACGACATCCTGCATCTTGTCTATGGCTTGATTGCGATCATCGGCATCCCGGTCGCCTTTACCTACGCGAGCGAGGAGGAGAATCGCCGCGACGTCGGTGTCCTGACGTTTGCTGCTTTCGCGATTTTTGCCGCTGCCCTGCGAGCCTATGCGACCGGGGTGACGGTGCAATGAAGCCCGCAGGCCCGTCCTCTTGTCTGTCGGACGTGGCATGGCTATAATACTCGACAGCGGCAATGCATCAGTCAGCGATGAGGTGAGCGATATGCAAGCGAGAGGTGCCTTTGCAGGCGACTTGAAAGATTTTCATCTCGTCGAACTCATTCAGGTGATGGCGCTTGAGGGGCGATCTGGCGCGCTGGAACTGACCGTAGGGAACACCCTCAAAGGGCGGATCTACTTTGAACAGGGCGCGTTAGATTGGTGCCAGGATCTGGATCAAGGAGCATTGACGCTGGGGATGATCCTGCAACAACTCGGTTTGGTGACCAAAGAAGCTATTGAACAGGTCGTCGCATCGAGTACGCACGACCCCTTTGGCGGACTGTTGGGCGAGCAGCTCGTGCAGTATGGCAAGCTTTCCGATCTGCAACTCAAAGAAGCGCTCAAAATTCAGCAGCTCTGGACGATGCGCGATCTCTCCCTCCTCGAACAGGGTCGGTACTCGTTAGATACGCATGCCCGCTCGCCCGTCCGCGCATCCGGGAGCCTGGTCCAGATCCCACCGCTGGATGCAACGACGGTGAATTTGGAGATTGTGCGCTATCAATATGCGTGGAATGATCTGATCAATTGGTTACCGAACGGCATGCGCACTGAGCTGCATATGGTGGAAATGCCACCCGAACATTACGCACTGGAATTTCCCCCGCAGGTCTGGCGCGTCATTAGCCACGTCAACGCCTGCCATACTCCGCGCATCATTGCCAACACCCTGCATCAGCAGGAGATGGATGTGGCTCGCCTCCTGGGGACCCTGGTGAAAGACGGACTGCTGATCGTCGTCAGCTCGCCATTGCCGGAGGAGCCGATGCTCCGTCCATCCCACACGGCGACTCCTCCAGCACCGATCGATCTCTTTACGCTGATCGCGCGTATCCACCAGGAATGGGTCAATCGCCGTACCGCCCTCGAAGAACTGTTGGCACTCGGCACCTTTGTCAATTGGATGATGCTCGAATTAGAGCAATCCTGGCGGCAGCAACGGCTGCAGATAGCGCCAGACGCGCTCTTCCACTTGCTCGATCGCGAACATTGTCTCTCCATTGGTGCTACACGTATCCGTGTCGTCAGCAATCGCATCGACACGGACGATCTCGCGACCCAGATCCGCAAGGAATATCAACGAGCACTGGGCGAGAAGCGGTTAAATGACTTCAAAGCCAGCATCTTCAAACAATTTCAGCGTGCGCTCACGGCGATGTTGCTCTCCATCATGCGGCATAATAAGAGTGCCCCCCAGCAAAATGCCCAGGACGAACAGACCTGGAACGACATGTTCGACGAAATGTTCCACCTATTGATGACACGCTAACGGACATTCCCCCCCGCACTCGGAGGTGACACGGTGTATCAACCAAAAATTCTGGTCATTGATGATTCGGCGACGATTTGCAGCCTCATCCGCCAGACTCTGTTGCGCAGCGGTTATGCCGACGTTTTTACTTTTACGAATGAGATCGCCGCATTAGAGGCACTCGCCAACCAGGAGATTCCGATTCCCGCACTGGTGTTTCTGGATATTCAGCTCAAACAATTGACTGGTTACGAGATCGCGCGGCTTCTGCGGCAGAAACCGGAGATGCAACATACCATCATTGTGATGATCTCCGGCCTGCACGGTCGAATCGATAAGTTTCTGGGTAAAATATCTGGGGCGCGAGGGTACATCACCAAACCGTTCCGACCTGGCGACATCACGCAAGCGATGTACTCGCTCATCGGACCACCGAACCAGGAATCTCCGCAAGCCGATTGAAGCATCGCACTCGAAGGAGCATAGGGAGCATGGCAACAGCGCATCAGGGAGCAGATGTTCCGCGGGAAGCGGACCTGCATCCGCTGCATCACTCGACGGGTTCCACCGTCCTCGTGATTGAAGATTCACCGACCGAGCTGGCTATTGTGGTTGATTGCTTGCAAGCGGCGGGTTACGCAGTCCTCGCGGCCTCTGATGGGGCGGCGGCACAACATCAGGTGCAGGATGTTGCCATCAATCTCATTGTGATGGATCTGATCCTGCCAGATATGAATGGGTATGACCTCTACCGATTCTTTCAGGCTGATCAACGGACGAAATCCATCCCGATCGTGATGTTGACGCAGCGCGTCAGTGCGGTCGAAGAGCAATATGGACGCATGTTGGGGGCGGCGGCCTATCTGAAAAAGCCGATGCAACCGCGACAATTGCTCGAAGAAGCGCAACGCCTTATCGCACGAGGCGGCGCATGAGCAGTCCACTGACGAATAGCGCACGTTCGCCCGATGCCGGACCTTCCAGTCTGGCGGTTGGTTGTGTGAGCTTTACCCTGGGCAAGCAACGCTGGGCCGCGCGGCTTGATGGATTGCGACGGGTATTGCCGCCTCCAGAGGTCTGCATTCCGATCCCTCACTCGCCGCCCTGGGTCTGTGGCATGGCGTTGATGGAGACCGACATCGTCACCGTCCTGGATCCCGCCCGGTTTTTGGATGCACAGGCGCCGGCCTCGTCAAGCCGGCAACGGATGGTGTTTACGATGACCTACCAGGATGCCGTGCTGGCCATGCTGGTTGATGATTGTGGCGCCATCACCGCTGTCGAGCCGGATGAGATCGTCGATCTCTTGCCAGAGCATCGCCCGGAGGATCTCCCCTGGCTCGGTGGCCTGTATCGACCGCGCCAGACTACTACGCTGGAATTGCGCGGCATAGCGGGTTTTCTCGATATCACCGGATTGATGGCCGCGTGTGTGGCCATCCTGGAAAGCGAGTCTGCGTAATGCTCCCCACTGATGATCCCCAACGCGTCCATCTTGCCCATCTGCCAGATTTCGTGACGGAGATGCGTGGCTACATCGCCGACCTCCATCGCCAGACGAGTGAGATGGCTTCGCCTACCCGATCTGGCGAGAGCGCGGCCCAGGCCGTCCGCCTGCTGCGACGTCTGGGACATACGATCACCAGTCTGGCGCAAACGCTGCAGATCGCGGATATTGAGCAACTGGGCGCCGCTTTAGATGAGGTGATGATTGCGCGCGCGACCGCCGGCCCGCCAACCGGCGCGATCGTCGCACCCCTGACCCGGTTGGCGGTGTACCTGGAATTGCGGGTCAATGGCATCGAACGCCAGGGACGCTTTATCCCCCCCACGCAGGAAGAAGAGGCAGAGATGCGCCGGGTGTGTGCGGCACTCCGCACCTACCTCCCGCCGCCCGAGACCCATGCGCCAACGAGTGCGTTTCATCTGCTGGATGATGTTGCCGACTGGGAGCCAGCGGGTGTGGAATTTCAGGAACTGACCGATTTGCCACCGGAGAGTCAAGCGATTGTCGCCACGTTTCTGCGCGCCGGTCTCTCGCCAGACGCTTCTGCTTCCCCAGTCGCCAATGATCACCGCTCTCCCGCTGTGATGGAAACCTTCATCGATGAATTGACCGAGAGCATCGAACAGATGCGTGTGGCCATCGTGCGCATCCAATCTCCTCAGGATCGGCGTGTCGGTCTTCAGACCTTGTTAGAACTGGCGCACCGGCTGAAGGGTGCCGCCTTCACCCTGATGTACGTGGATGTGAGCACGGTGACGAATCTTCAGGAATCGCTGCTCAAGCCGTTACGGCTGGGGCGGCTGCCCCTGTCGAATGCCGTCCTGCAATGGCTCATCGCCAGTATCAATGCGCTGGATCATTTCCTGGCAAACATCCGCGTCGCCAGGGAAAGCCATGACGACCAGGGATCCGCGCAGCTGATGGCGGACCTGCATGAGCAATATGTCGATATTCTGGCGTCGATCTCCACGACGCGTCTCTCGCCTGAATCCGATGAGACTGCCCCGACCCCCGTCGCCACCAGCCAGCCACTGGATGTCCCCACCATCCGTGTGGGTGCCCGGCAGGTCGACCAACTCCTGGCGAGTATCGGTGGACAGCAACTCAATCGGGTCGCGATGGAACGGTTACGCGCCCAGGTAGTGACCAGCGAAGAAGATTTTACGCGCGTCATCGCCCGGCTGCATGTGCTTGAGGAACGCTTACGTGCAGAGCGCTATCACCGCCTGACGCAGATCGAAGGCGAGACCAGGCGACTGGCGGGGGATCTTCCGCTTGGTGGCCCGCGTGATCCGCGCGAAGTGGAGTTCGAGCAATGGATGGCGATGGTCGATGAAGTCATCGCCGACCTGCGGTCGGTGGACCTCGATATGCGCCTGGCGCTCAATCAATTGGGCCGTCAGGGTGAATATCATGACTACTTGACCGAACAAACACAGCGTGATGTGTTGGCGCTGCGCCAGGTGCCGTTCAGTGAGATGATCCCACGGCTCCAGTTAGTGCTCCGTGCTACCGCAATTGCCGAACAGAAAGAAGTCTCGCTCGCCATCACCGGCGAACCCATCGAGATCGACCGGGATATCCAATCGATCTTGCTCGATCCATTGGCGCAATTGGTACGCAATGCCATCGTCCATGGGATTGAGAGCGCGACCGAACGAAGCCGTGCGGGAAAACCTTCTATGGCATATGTGACCTTGCGGACCGAACACGCGGGCGATATGGTGCGGATCACCATCGCGGATGATGGACGGGGTATCGATCCGCAACACATTGTGCAAGCAGCTCTACAGACGTATGGCCCCGATGGCTATCCGCTCCTCGATCCCGAGCGCGCTGCCCAGTTGTCGCGCGCGGAAATCTTTGACTTGCTGTTTATTCCAGACCTTACGACAGCACCCAGCGTCAGTGCAACCGCGGGACGTGGCATGGGGCTGGCTGCGGTCAAGCGTGCCATTGCATCGATTCGTGGCGAGGTCACGGTCGCGAGCGATCTGGGGAGCGGCACCAGTTTCACTCTGAGCTTGCCCATTTCGCTCGGCATGCTACGAGGCTATGCGATGCGTGCCGGACCATATCCCTATGTCGCCATCGCCGATGAAGTGGTTGCTCTACACCCCATGCATCGCGCTCAGGTCTATGAAGCCAGAGGTAAGCATTGGATCCGCCTTGATGATGCGGAAGGCACGCCTTCCTCAGCAGAACCGGATGTGTTGCATCGCTCCAAACAACGCGAACTCCCCATCATCGCCCTCTCCGCGCTCATTGATCAGCCAATGCTGGCAGTGGAGGGCGAATACCTGCTGCTGGTTCGCGTTGATACCCATGACTATGGTATCATCGCCGATCTCTTTCCTGTTGATCAGATTGTGCCGGAACATCCCATCGTCACATCGTCTGACGCCGGTTCTGCCGGTGCTGTACCTCAGGCCACGACGATGATCACTCGCCAGGTACCAAATTATCTGAAGCGGCGTGGAATCCGTTATGCGTCGGTGACAGCGCGCGGCGAGTTGATGGCCGTCCTCGACTTACCCATGCTGGTGCGGCGCGCGATCGCCAGCGGTCAGATCGCCCGGCCGATCTTTACGAACCACGTGCTGGATACTCCGCCTCAAGGCGAACACATCCTGGTGGTGGATGATTCACCATCCATCCAACGGGGTATGTTGCAAATACTCACCGCTGCCGGCTATACCGTGGAAGGTGCCCGCGATGGCTATGACGCCTGGGCACAGATGCGCCGCTCCATTCCACGCCTGGTTCTCCTTGATGTCGAGATGCCTACCATTGGCACCAAACACGCAACGGGCGTGCCGCCTTCCGCAGAAAGGAATTTTGATGGATTCGCCGTCCTGCGTCTGATGCGTCAGCACGCAATCTACCAGGACGTGCCCGTAGTGATGTTGACCTCGCGTGCTGCCTCGCTCTATCGTGATCAGGCGATCGCATTAGGCGCATTTGAGTATTTGACGAAACCATGCCCAACCGAGTACTTGCTAGGTGTGGTGAGCAAAGCGCTCGCGGGGCGAGCAACGGAAGTATCAGTCAGGGAGGCACTGTGAGCCAACGTAGTACCGCTCGCGCCAGACTGCCGATCCGTGGACTCGCGGTGACCGTACTGCTGGCGATTGTCGCGGCCATCAGCCTCTTTACTATTTTTCATCTGCCTGTCGTTCAGCAACATCTCACGCCTAGCCCGGCCGAAACGACGGTCGCAAATTTTTATCGTGCAGTCCATCGACAGGACTATACCGCCGCGTATGCATTTTTCGCTCCTGGACAGCAGGCTATCATCACTGACTTCGCGTTCACACTCTCCGCGAAGCTGCTAGATACTACACAAGGAATAGTGACTACGTATCAAGAAATCCATGTCGGACAAGATCCCCAAACTGCCCACCAGGTAACAGTGCAGGAGCGCGTGACACGCGCCAAGGAAGGATCATCCGCTCACACGTACATCGTCACGCTGACCGTAGCCCAACAGGGCGATGGCTCCTGGAAAATCGCGAGTGAAACGGGCATCTGAACGCTCGATAATCAGAATCCACGTTGCCTGAAGCAACGATGATGGATGGTGAGGAAACCCAACATGAAACCCGCTACCCAAAGAGTCATCGAAGCGTTGGCAGCCGCCGGAGTTCAGGTAGCCCCACACGAATTCGCTGAGAGCACGCGCACCGCCGCCGAGGCCGCCGCCGCTGTCGGAACCACGGTGGCGCAGATTGTGAAATCGCTGGTCTTTCTCGCGGATGACGCCCCGATCCTCGTATTGGTATCAGGCGACCATCGCGTCGATACCGATTTTTTGAGTGGCGTGATAGGGGCAACCATCAGCCGTGCTCCGGCCGAACGCGTCCGTGCGGCAACCGGTTACGCGATTGGTGGCGTCCCGCCGGTCGGTCATGCGACACCGCTCCCCACGCTGTTGGACGCAAGTCTGCTGCGCTTCGAGGTCGTCTGGGCGGCGGCAGGCACGCCCAACAGCGTCTTTCCTATCGCGCCCCAGTTATTGGTTGCATTGACCGGCGCGCGTGTGGTAGAGGTCGTCCCAACCATTAGCTGAGATGACCAGAAACCGAGAGCAGCATGGCAGTAGCCCTTCCGACTCTCGGTCACCGTCCTCCGCTAAGCGCGGGAGCAAGCCCGAACGGCGGTGTTGTTTGCCACTTCTCTCACGATCGACTATTGGGTAATTGGGGAAGTGCTGGTGGCAGGTGTCAAGGTCGAGGTACCTTGAACAGGACTGGCTCCCCCAGTCACCGCGGACTGCAGCCCCGCCAGCGTCGCTCCGATGCGCTCACCCCGACCCGAGAGCGCCGAGGTGATACCATCTAGCGAGCCGGAACCCTGCTGATAGGCCATGATCGCGCGCTGCACCGCGCCATTGAAGATATATGACTTTTGCGAGCCGCTGAGTTGCTGCCCCGATGCTTTCATACCTTGATGCAGGGTCAACAACTGCTGGGCCATGGTCGTCTCGAGCATCGATTTGGCTTGTGGGGAGATCTGCAGGTTCGCAACCTCTTGAAACATATTGGGCTTGCCAGTGGGATCGGGCGCATGTAGTCGGCGATTGATGACCTGCGCGATCTGGCCCGAAGTCGGACTGCTACCTATGGATGGAACGCTCATTGGAATGTTTCCCTCCTATTACTCGCGGACACGCAGCATACACGTCGTCCGCGCAATTGGGGCAGCCAATGCAACCGTAGATCACTGCCCATGTCTATCGTAATGCTGCCTTCTGCTGCTTTGCACTTGCTATAATGAGCTCATCTCGCAGCGGTCCTCCCATGACGATCGTGCTTGGTATCGACGGCAATGCGTGGTGGGGGACTTTGCGTCAGCGTAAAAATTCCCCACTGGACCATAGCCACCCGGCATACTGCGTGACCATTGGCCAGGAGATTGAGACCATGCGGCGTGCGGATCATCGCCATAAGGTCTTCATGGATACTCTGTATGACTGAGGTCAAGTGGCTTTCACGGCCCTTTTCTGTAACCGGTGTCCCGGCCCGACAGCGAATCTTTATAGAAAAGGCGCGAAAAACCGCTGTCTTTGAAGTGAGGGAGGGAAGCGCCGACGCCGGAGCGACCTCTTGACATGCACGTACTTGGTGTGTAGCATACATGTATGCATCAACAGAACGAAAAACACCACATGACGTTCGTTTTTCCCCAGGATCTCTGAGAAGAGATGCGACGCTTCGCCCATCTCCCTCAACGATCCGTGATTGGGGAGATCGTTTGGGCATGACGCCAGTATATCCAGCAG
>DAIDHM010000079.1 GCA_027459705.1 Ktedonobacteria bacterium
TCACACGGCTGCTGGGCATGAGTTTCGGCCGCGGCGCGGCGCCAGCCACGGCAGCGCGCTTCCCCGCCACCGGCGGCACCGGACCCTCCGGCGGCGCCGGAGCATTTGGTGGCACCGGGAACCAGTTCCCCTACGCGCGCGATGGCGTCCGGGGCTTCCGCAATTTCGCGGGTGGACGCGCGAGCGGCAATGGACCTGCCGGCGGGCTCTTCAATGCCGGGCAGACGGGCTTCCTGCGCCTCTTCACCCAACCGCTGGGCGGGCAGACCGGCTGGATCCTGATCTTCGCGCTGGCCGGGATGGTCGCGCTGGTCTGGCAGCGGCGCTTCCAGCCGCAACAAGATCGGCAGCAGCAGAGCTTGATCCTCTGGGGTACCTGGTTGGTGACAATGGTCGTCTTCTTCAGCGTCGCCGGGTTCATCCATGACTACTACCTGACCGTCATGGCGCCCGCCATCGCGGCGTTCTTCGGCATTGGCCTGGTCGTGCTGTGGCGCGATTACCTGGCGGGTGGCTGGCGTGGGCTGCTCTTGCCGGCCGCGATCGCGCTGACGGCGATCGTCCAGATCTTCTTGATCGAGAGCGACCCGGCCTGGGGCACCTGGATGATTCCGCTGATCGCGACCGGCGCCGTTGGCGGCATCGCCGTGCTGGCGCTGGCGCGCTACCAACCAACATTGCAATTGGGCCAGCGCGCCCAACTGGCGGCGCTGGGTCTGGCGGTAGCGGCGATCCTGCTCGTCCCGGCGGTCTGGTCGATCTCCCCCGCAATCCATGACCAGACCGCGAACCTCCCGGCCGCCGGTCCAGGAGGTGCCGAGCTGGTGAATGGCGCGAACACCGTCGAATCCGGATTGATGACCTACCTGCTGGCGCATCGCGGCAACGCCACCTACGTCGTCGCGGCGGCCAGCGCCAACCAGGTGGACAACATCATCCTGGCGACGAACGCGCCCGCGATGGCGATGGGCGGATTTTTGGGGACCGATCCGATTCTGACGACAACGGCGCTGGCCCAACTCGTGCATCAGGGCACCGTGCGCTACTTCCTGATCAATGGGGGACGCGCGGGAGCGGGGCCCGGGGGAAGCAGCCAGACGACAGTGACGCTCTGGGTCACCCAACATTGCACGGTCGTCCCGGCCAGTGCCTATCAAGCGACGACTGCTGCGCCGACGGGCGGCTTTGGCCGCTTCGGCCAGCAACAGCTGTATGATTGTCAGGGCGCGCAGGGCTGACCAGGAGGTACGCGGGCAGCGCGGTGACGCGGGTCGGTCTTGCCACCCTGGCAATCGTGGCTGGACGTGAGGAGCGCGCGTGCACCGGCCGCCGCGTCGCGCGCTCCGTGGTACGCGGATTCAGGCCACGAGGGACCGGGCGATGGCGGCGGCGGCGCGGTCGATAGCATCCGCCGTGATGCCGTAGTGCGTGACGGCGCGGATGCGTCCATCGGGGAAGCCACTCATGAGGACTCCCTCGCGCGCCAGCGCCGCGGTGAAATCCGCGACATCGCGACTGGCGTCGGCCAGACTGAAGAAGAGGATGTTGGTCTCCACCACCGTCGGGTCGATCGCGATGCCGGGGATATTCCCCAGGTGATCCGCCAGACGCCGCGCGAGGGCGTGGTCCTCGGGGAGCCGATCGACCATCTCGCGCAGCGCCACGATGCCAGCGGCCGCCAGGATGCCCGCCTGGCGCATGCCGCCGCCGAGTAATTTACGGACGCGCCGCGCCTCGGCGATGAAATCCTGGCTGCCGGCCAGCATGGACCCGACGGGGGCGCAGAGACCTTTAGAGAGGCAGAACATGACGCTGGTCGCGGGCGCGACGAGTTCCGCCAGCGAGATGCCCAGCGCCGCCGCCGCGTTGAAGGCGCGCGCGCCATCCAGATGCATCGGCATGCCGTGGCGCGCCGCCAGCGCCGCGTAGTCGCGGAGCTGCGCCACGGAGAGGACGCGACCACCGCACATATTCTGGGTATCTTCGACGCAGAGCAACCCGACGTGCGACTCATGGATGTCCTCGCCCATTCCCAGACAGCTCGCCAGCGCGGCGGGGTCGAGTGTGCCATCGGGTAGATTGGGGACCGGCAGGTATGGCGAACCATTCAGCCGCGCCGCGCCACCCACCTCATAGATATAGATATGCGCGAGGCTGCCGACGACGATCGCGTCACCCCGGCGGCAATGGGTCAGGATGGCGGCGGTATTGCCCATCGCCCCGGAGGGGACGAAGAGCGCGGCGTCTTTCCCCGCCGTGGTTGCGGCCAACTCTTCCAGCGCATTGATGGTCGGATCCTCGCCATAGACATCATCACCGACTTCGGCGGTGGCCATCGCCTGGCGCATGGTGGGGGTGGGCAGCGTGACGGTATCGCTGCGCAGATCAATATGCGATGTGGGCATCCCGGACTCCTTCAAGTGTGTTGCTCTCGGACGACGTGAGCAGATTCACAGCGCTTGCGATTGACGCGCAGGCGCATCCGCGGTACCATGCGGATGAGCGAACATGCGCGCTGAGTTGTTCTTGCGCACTTTTACGACGGGGGTTTTTCATGACCATTCCGGCCCAACCGCCAACGACGTCACAGGTGGATTATATCCAAACCGCGTCAGCCCTGCTCCATGTGCTCGATGATCGCGCCATACATCAAATTATTCAGCCCGGGACAGTCCTCACCGATGACCAGATCGCGTTAGTGACCAGGCGCTTCGAAGAAGGCATCGCGCGATTTAAGAATGAAGTGCATCAACATCGTATGCCAAATGCCATCGAGATCAGCCGTATCGCGATCATCGCCGATATGCTCAGCAATATTTATCCCGACGGCATCCGCCATGTCACCGCCGACGAGATCGCCTTCAATGTCCAGGACATCCGTGAAGCCAGAAAAGCGCTGAGTGGCGATATCTCGGGCCTGGCGGCCACGCGCGATACCTGGGAGCATACGGTCCGCGCGACTTTCCAGACGGGGGCGTCGACGCAGCCCCGGCCACCGGCCCTCGAGCAATCGCTGGCGGCCGCGCACCAGGTCGGCAAGCTCATCTCCCGTTCGATCGGCATCGACGCGATCTTCACCAACGTCTTCGATGCCGGCGTCGAAGTGCAGCTCCCCGTCGAGCCACTGCCCACCTATGAGCCCAGCGATCCGCGCGCGGCCGATCCTGAATTGATGACACGCCTGCAGCTCATTCTGAGCGTGACGGAAGACATTCTGGAATCCATGACCCCCGATGCGCCAGGCGAAGATCACGCCAGCCATATGACGCAATGGTTCAAGGAGAAGGCCAACAAGGCCGTGGAAAAGGCCAAGAATCTCGTCGTGCCCTCCGCGATCAGTAAGCTGAACGCGCAGCTCAAAGATAAAGAGAAGGTGCTCCGCGACTCGCGCGACCAGCTGCGCACGGCCATCTATGGCACGGAGCCCCAGGTCGCGACGGCGGCGGCCGACCACGCGGTGGAGCGGTCAGCGGGAACGATTCTGTTCCTCTCGATCTGCCCGAACATCCCATTTGTCATCCCGACTCTGGAAGTCCGCCTGGCCTTCACGCGGCCATTCTATTATCTGACGAAGGCGATGCACGATGCGATGGGCAAAATCCCTCTCATCGGCTTCTTCTTCCTGCTGCTTCAGGGCCTGGGGCAGGTGCTGGACGCGATTCCGCGCGCGCAGGTCCGCTTCGTCCAGGGCGTCGTGACGGAATCCTGGTTGGCGAACCCCAAACAACGCCAGCGGCTGATCCGCAAGTATTTGAGATATGTGGAGAATCGCGCCGAGAATCCCCAGGTCGACGCGATACAGCGCATCCTGCTCTCGCTCGTCTCCTAACGTGCATGGGCCGCTCCAGGCATCGCCGTCTGGGCGGCCTCGCCCTCTGAGCCGCCGCGCGCGCATCGCCGGGGGGAGACATACGTATCTTCCGGATGCGCGGCACATGCATCGCGCGGAGGGCGGCACACGCATCGCGCGGAGGGCGGCACGCGCATCGCCCGGGGGAGCGGCACATGCATCGCCCGGAGGGCGGCACGCGCATCGCCCGGGGGCGCGGCACGCGCATCGCCCGGGGGAGCGGCACATGCATCGCGCGGAGGGCGGAACGCGCATCGCCCGGGGGCGCGGCACACGCATCGCGCGGAGGGCGCGCCGTCGCCCACCACCGCCGCCCATGAATAAATTCATGGTCTAGTGATACGAAATCGGTTAAAACCGATTGTTGTCGGGCTTGCGCGTGGCTGGCATGGGGTGGGTTGCCCAACGGTTGGAGATGACGGCGTTGCCGTGGATTGTCGCGGCCAAGGCGGCAACCGGATTCATCTGGATTTGTGAAATGAGCCCATGATTTGCAATCATGGGCGGCTATCCCCACAGTGGCAACGACGGGTGCATTGCCGCGCTGTCCCGTCGCGTGGCACTGAAATGGATGAAGTGGGGGTATGGCAATGGTAGATGCGCGGTGGCGGAGATGGTCAGGAGGGTGAGGAGGGCGAGGAAGGAGACCGCGGTGTCTCGCGTGTACGCATGCGGTACGAAGACTCGACCGTGAGAGAAACGTGCTGGGGTGGCGCGGGAAGCGCTCAACGCATCGTGGAACAATGCCATCCACCACGATGCCGGGTCGGAACACGCCGGATCGCGGGCCTCAGGCCAGCGCGGGCTCGGCGACGTTCGCGCTGATCGTAAACTCCAGGCCAGCCTCGGCCAGAATATCGATCGTGTGCTGCCAGGCAATGGCGCGCCAGGCATCGGTCTCCCAGGCCCAGTTCAGCCAGATGCGCCGGGCGGGATCCTGAGGATCGCGCGTCAGCAAAAAGCCGCGACAATTGGGACTGGCCGCCAGAAACTGTTCGAGGAAGGCCAGCGCTTCCTGAACCTGGGTCGCATTGCCCCGCGTGAGGACAATCTCGCGTGTCTCGCTCATGTGTAATGAGATCCTTTCGTTGCAACCAACAAGGTGACCATACCCGCTGTATGGTCCTGGTTGATCTTAATCGATTTAGTTGAATTGTGCAACTACAGACCAGCCAGTCCTATGCGGCCTGCTGGTCCGCGTTCTGGACCCCATCTATCCGGTTAATTCGCGGGATCGGAGCAGCCATATTGCCGCATGATCGCCCGCGCGTCGTCGCCTCCCGGAATGCCCATCGTATCGTACGCCGTCGCCGCTTGCGCGAGCATCCGACACCCCTCATTAGGCGCGCCGCGCCGATGTTCCAGGAGGAATCGCCCCAATTCTAACCAGGTATCTGCTATGCCAACAGTATCCTGCGTATCAATAGCTAACTGCAGACTTTCACGGTGTAAAGATTCAGCTTCCTCTAGTTCCCCACGCTTTTCGGCTAATAGGGCAAGCGTATACAAGACCACCCCTTCCCCACCCCGGTCCTGCACCTCG
>DAIDHM010000022.1 GCA_027459705.1 Ktedonobacteria bacterium
AGCGCACTGTTGTTTGCTCGAAGAGGGGTTAAAGGTCAGCGGCAAGCTAGCGTCGGTGGAGGCAGACGGCAAAAGATGTAGCATGTCTCACGCGAAGAGCCTGGCGCTATCCCAGCAAGGCCCGCTGGTTGGCGGCGCCACCGCGAGGTGAACTGCCCGCATGCGCCGCGCGCCCACCCGCGTGGTGATGGCGGCGCGGGCCAGTTCGGGGGTATTGTTGGTTTTACTGAGGTGCACGAGCCAGAGCCAACGCGGCCCGTCGTCCAGCAGATGATGGACGGCTTCGGCTGTTTCGTGGTTAGCGAGGTGCCCGGTGGGGCCGAGGATGCGTCGCTTCAGATGCGCTGGGTATGGCCCCTTCATAAGCCGATCGCGGTCGTGGTTGGCTTCCAGGATGAGCAAGTGCGCTGGCCGCAATGCCCGCAAAATGGTGTCATCCAGCGCGCCGCAGTCGGTGAGGATGCCAACCCTCCAGGCACTGGTGGCAATGACATAACCGCACGGCGCGGCGGCGTCATGCGGAATAGGGAAGCTGCTGATGGAGAGACCCAGGTGCGTCCAGGTCGTCCCCACCGGGTGCGGATCGATCGCGATCTGCACCGGCTCATCCACGGTGACGCGCGGTTCAGCGAACTGACGCGCTGGTGAGGCAAAGAGCGCCGCCAGCGTCCGCGCGTCGGCCATCAGCGGCAGTCGGTAGCGTTCGGCAAGGGTTAGCGCGCCCGCGACATGATCCTGGTGCTCGTGTGTCAGGGCAATGCCGGTGAGGGTGGCGGGGTCGCAGCCCGCGGCGCGCAATCGAGCGATCAGCAGTTGTGCCGACAGCCCGGCATCGACCAGGATGCGCGCGTCGCCCGCCTCGATCAACGTGGCATTGCCGCTACTGCCAGACGCTAGTGAAGTCACCCGCATAGAACGCTGCGCTCCGTCGGAGAAAATATGTTGTCCTGGCAGTATAACCTATTCCGGAACTTATCGAGAGGCCTCTAGCATCGCGCAGGGCCATTGCTTGGGAAAACTTTCCAGGATAGCGCGGCTGATTCCTCACCGCGACGATGGCCAGCCTCGATGCGGTGGGGCGCGACATCGCGACTATCGGGTGCATCCAATGAGCTTTGGGGAGCGCTGAGTCGTTGAGGCAGTACTTTCGTTCGTCAAACGCATAGCGGTGCGAGGCGGCCAGTATCACGTGAACCATTCGCCGCCAAGCCGCTGGCGGTCACCAACCGAACCTTGTACGCAACTCTGTTATATCGGCCCGCAACGCGATCGCTTTCAAAGCGTCCAGGAGTTCTTGCTCCGAAGCGTTCAGAAGCGCGTCTGCGATATCTTGTGGAAGTGGTGCAGCGTACGCCGTCTGCCAAATTGTCGCAATTGCTTCGCGCAATCCCGCAAATTTACCCCGTGCTTCACCCCGTGCTTCACCCCGTGCTTCACCTTCGGCTATCCCTTTCTGTAGGATTGCTTTCCCGAAGGTGCTCTCGGCCATGGCTTGTTCGAGATCAATCATTATAAGCCCCACTTTCTCCAGGATCATGGCGATAACTTCGTCGATGGACCCAAATGTCCGCTGGCTCAATGCCAGGAAGGATCCCAACAGGATCGCCCGTTGCTCGGGTGGCGCGCCTGCATGCAAACGCTCACCAATCTCGACCAGGTCTGTTCGCTGAACGTCCTGGAAATAGGGTGCAAGCACTAGGAGCACCGGATCGAGATCCTGGCGCCAGGGGACCCTAGTCAAGTGTATTTCAAAATACTCATGATGTGCAAGCGTTTTGCCGAACTGTTCCAGATGCAACACCGCCGGCGGTGTCATGCCAGATACTGCCCAGATAACGATCGAGACGATGGGGAGGTATTCGCCCTGGGCAGCGAAGACAGTTTGTTCCAGGTTAAAGTCATAAGCATACATACGACGAGGCATAGACTGATCAAGCGTATTCTGATATTCGATATGTATCAGGCCGCGTATACCCCCGATCTCTCCAAGAAAGACGCTATCCAGGCGCAAGGTGATTGGGGGGACAAGTTCCGTTTGCCAGGGCGTCAGACTGGAACCAAGCGATGGGATGGCAAGGCGAATCAAGGCGAGCAAGACGTTGGTAGGTAGACCTTTCCAGAGCTTGTCATATCATTGGTCAGGCATGGTCGTGCCTCCTTATGATGATACACGGTTGGGCATTTCCGTCAGTGGTACCATTGTCAGCGCACTTTTCACTTTGGCGACAATCGGGCATATGGACTCAGCCAGCACCATACTATCACAATCTATAAGCGATGCCTTGCTCGCACCGTCGCTTTGCTCACGATCATGGATGCGGTACAATATCCGTTGGCATGACAGTACATGCCCAACGTATCGAGACCACATTCTGACCGCGGGAGGCGCGACCTGCATGGCTACCAATCATATGGAGACCCTGGGATTCCAGGCTGAGATCACCCAACTCCTGGATCTGATGATCCATTCCCTTTACAGCAATAAAGAGATCTTCCTGCGCGAATTGATCTCGAATGCCTCGGATGCGATCGATCGTCTGCGCTTTGCGGCGCTGAGCGACGACCAGTTATACGAAGGCGCGACTGATTTCAACATCCGTGTCAGCTATGACAAGGTGGCCCGCACCATCACTATCGCCGATGATGGCATTGGCATGACGCGCGACGAGGTCATCGAGCATATCGGCACGATCGCCAAGTCGGGGACGCGCGAATTCCTGAAATCCTTGACTGGCGATCAACAGCGCGACGCGCACCTGATCGGTCAGTTTGGCGTCGGCTTCTACTCCTCATTCGTCGTTGCCGATCGGGTGACGCTCCTGACGCGCCACGCTGGACTACAGCCCGATGAGGCGGTCCTCTGGGAGTCGGATGGTCGCGGCGAATATACCATCACGATGACCGAGAAGCACGCGCGCGGGACGACCGTCACGCTCCACCTGCGCGAGGGCGAGGACGATTTGCTGGATGGCTATCGATTGCGGTCGATCATCCGCAAATACTCTGATCACATCGTGGTGCCCATCCTGATGCCCGTCGAAGGTGATGCATCTGAAGGTGAGGCGGACGAGAGCACTGCGTCCGAGGAGCAGGTCAATAGTGCGTCGGCCATCTGGACACGACCCCGCACCGAGATCACCCAGGCTGAGTATACCGAGTTTTATCGCCATGTCGCCCACGAATATGGTGAGCCGTTGGTCACGATTCATAGCAAGCTGGAAGGCGCGCAAGAGTACACCTTACTGCTGTTCGTCCCCAGCGAAGCGCCCTTTGACCTCTGGCAACGCGACCAGCGCCACGGCGTCAAGCTCTATGTGAAGCGCATCTTCATCATGGATGACGCCGAACAGTTGATGCCGAGTTACTTGCGGTTCGTGCGCGGCATTGTTGATTCCAGCGATCTGCCGCTCAATGTTTCACGCGAATTGCTGCAGCAAAACCGCCTGGTGGAGCAGATGCGCGCGACAGCGACCAAACGTGTCCTGACAGCGCTGGCCGATCTCGCTCAGCAACAATCGACGGCGCAGGCGCAAACCGCGCCGACAGCTGCTTCCGCTGAGGACGCGACGGGCGCCGAACCCTCCGGCGGCACCGGACCATCCGGTGATGACGACTCCGCGCATTCGTCGCCGGCAGCTACGGATAACGCCGACGCCCCCAGCACCGGAACCCCCAGTCATGCTGGCGAAAAGTACGCGATCTTCTGGCGAGAATTTGGCAGGGTCTTGAAAGAAGGGCTGGGCGAGGATCGCGCCAATCGCGAGCAGTTGCTCGAGTTGGTCCGCTTCGCCTCAACCTTCACAACGGACGCCCGCCAGGAAGTCTCCCTGGCACACTATGTTGCCCGGATGAAGCCCGGTCAGAAGAAGATCTACTTCCTGACCGCCGAGACGCATCAGGCAGCTAGCCAGTCGCCGCTTCTGGAGGTGTTCCGCCAGAAGGGCATCGAAGTGCTGCTGCTGAGTGATCCGGTGGATTTCCTGCTGGAGGCGCAACTCCAGGATTACCAGGGACACAGTTTCCAGTCCGTGGCGCGCGGCGCGCTCGATCTGGATGGCATCGAAGCCGATACACCGGCCGCGGAGAGCGCGACGCCCGCGCCTGATGCCAATGCGACGGCGGCGTTGACGCAACGACTCCGCGCGGCCCTGGGGCGGTTGGTCAAAGAGGTGCGCTTGAGCACCCGGCTAACCACCTCACCCGCATGCCTGGTGAATGACACCAACGATCTGGACCCCAACCTGATCCGGTTGCTCAAGTCCGCCGGACAGGAAGTGCCGCAATCGACACCCATCCTGGAGATCAATGCTCGGCATGCGCTGATTCAGAAGCTCGCCGGCGAGGAACGGGAAGATCGATTCGCACAATGGGCACAGTTGCTCTATGAACAATCTGTCCTGAGCCGTGGCGATCAACTGGAAGATCCCGTCGGTTTCGTCCAACGCATGAACCTGCTACTGGTGGACTGACGGCGATCTGGCTTATTCCCTGGCATGAGCCAACCCAATCGAACGGATCGCGCGGTGGCGCTGGCGCGGCGACGGATAGTCGGCCATCGCCACCGCGCGATCCATCGCGCCATCTGCCAAAGCGCATCCGCATATCTCAGCGACTGCCCACCTCGGAACATCCCTGCACTGCTGCTATGCAGCACCTTCCCTGGCGTATCGTGTTGACCGCGCGCGAAGATGGCTCAAGTCCCACCGGCGGTGTCCGCGTCTGCCTGCCAATTGCCCCGTAAAATAAGAAAATATCGCACTGATGAACAGATCATCATACCAACACTTGACAAGATGAAAGCTCTATGTTATACCTGGCTACAAGGTCGTTCATCCGATCATCATACCAATGGATGAAACATCGCGCGGAATACCCGAGGGGATCTCCGCGTACGCCCGAGGTTCACGCATGGGATCATCGTATCATTATGTGCCTGTGCAGAGCACCAAAGTATTCGAGCACATCGCCGCGCAGATCGAACAGCAGATCTTGCTGGGGCATCTGCGGAGCGGGGATCGTCTGCCGACGGAACGCGAACTGGCGGAGCAATTTCACGCCAGCCGCACGGCGGTACGCGAGGCCATGAAGACCCTGGCGCAACAGGGATTGGTAGAGATGCGGCCGGGGCGCGGCACCATTGTCATCGATGGCACCTCACGCGCCCTGAGCGCTTCGCTGGGCCGACTGTTGCGCGTGAACCAGTTCGAGAGCGAACGATCTCTGGTCGAGGTACGCGAGATCTTCGAACCAGAGATCGCCGCGCTGGCCGCTGAACGCGCCACCGCGGAAGACATCGCGCAACTCCGCCTGGCGGTGGCGACGATGGAGACACATCTGGACGAAGCGGATGCCTTCATCACGGCCGACAACCACTTCCATCAGATCCTGGCGCGCGCCACCCAGAATGCGCTGATATTAACGCTGATGGATCCCATCATGTCGCAATTGATCGAGCAGCGCAAACATATCTTCGGCGTGGAGGGTGGTCCTCACCGCGGCCAACAACACCACAAACACATCCTCGACGCGATCGTACGCCATGACCCAGCCGCGGCGCGGCTGGCGATGCGCGCGCATCTGCGCCAGGTCCGTTCCGACGCGACCATGGCGATGGAATTCAACGTTGCATCAGGGGAGGAGCAATGATGTCCCAGGGACAAGGTCCCCGGCTTGGGTATGTCGGGTTGGGCGCCATGGGCGGCCGCATCGTCAAGCGCCTGCTGGATGCGGGCTACACCGTCACCGGGTATAATCGCACGCGAGCAAAAGCGCAATGGCTGCTGGATGCTGGTATGCTGTGGGCCGACTCTCCGCGCGCGGTCGCGGCGGCGTCGGATGTCGTCTTCTCGATGGTGACCGACACCAACGCCCTCACGGCCTGCGCCGATGGTCCGGATGGCATCCTGGCGGGGCTGGCGCCAGGGAAGATCTACTGCGATATGAGCACCGTCAGTCCCGCGAAATCCCGCGAACTGGCGCAGCGTGTTGTCCAACAAGGCGCGCACATGCTGGATACCCCCGTCTCGGGCAGCGTCGTCACGCTGGAACAGGGGCGGCTCTCGCTGATGGTGGGCGGTGAACGCGCGGTCTATGAACAGGTATTGCCTGTGTTACAGGCGATCGGCATGCGCGTGACGTATGTCGGCGCCAACGGTCTGGCCGTCCTGATGAAGATCGGCGTCAACCTGAATTTGCAGATCCAGTTTATCGGCTTTCTCGAGGGACTCTTTCTGGCCGAGAAAGGCGGCATACCGCGCAGCACAGCGATGGAGGTGTTGCTGAACAGTGTCCTGGCCTCTCCCTCGCTGCAATATCGCGCACCGTTCATTCTCGCTATGCCCGAAGAAGCCTGGTTCAATGTCAATATGATGCAGAAAGATATGCTGTTGGCACTCGAGATGGGCCGCGAACTGAATGTGCCACTGCCAACGGTGGCCCTCACCAACGAATTCCTGACAGCGGCCCGCAGCATGGGCCTGGATCAGTACGACTTCTCGGTCGAGTATCGCGTGCTGGCAAGGTTAGCCGGCATTGATGTGGGAGATTGATCGTCTATGCAGCAAACACAACCGGGTGGCCCGGTGCCGCCGGGTGGCCCGGTGCCGCCGGGTGGCCCGGTGCCGCCGAACGTCCCGCCGTCGCCGAACGTCCCGCCGTCGCCGAGCGCTTCGCCGCCAGATGGCCTGGAGCGGCCCAATGCCACTGTCGTGTCGCACAGTGCCGAGACCGCGCGGTGGCTGCAATGCTACCGTCAGATGGCACAGATCCGCTACTTCGAAGATCAGGTCGACGACCTCTACAATACGGCGCGCATGCCTGGTCTGGCGCACCTGTATAGCGGCGAAGAGGCCATCGCGGTGGGCGTCTGTGCGGCCTTGCGGCGCGACGATTTCATTACAAGTACCCATCGCGGCCATGGCCACTGCCTGGCGAAAGGCGCCAGTATCGATCGCATGTTCGCCGAGCTACTCGGCAAAGCCTCGGGCTATTGCAAGGGCAAAGGCGGATCGATGCACATCGCCGATCAAGAGACCGGCAATCTCGGTGCGAATGCGATTGTGGGAGGCAGCGCGGGTATCGCGACCGGGGCGGCGTTTTCCAGTAAGATGCGTGGCACCGACCAGGTCGCCGTCTGTTTCTTTGGTGAAGGGGCCTTGGGCCAGGGCATGCTGTATGAGGTCATGAATATGGCCGCGCTCTGGAAACTCCCGATCCTGTATGTCTGCGAAAACAATCTCTACAATGAATACACCTCATACGCGGAGACGACGGCAGGGACGATCGCCGCGCGCGCCACGGCCTTTGGCATTCCCTCCGCGGTGATCGATGGGCAGGATATTCGCGCGGTCTACGCGACGGCAGAGCAGATGGTCGCGCAGGCGCGCGCTGGCCAGGGGCCGGCCTTCATCCAGGCGAATACCTATCGCTATTATGGGCATCATGTGGGCGATATCGCGCGCACCTACTACCGTAGCAAAGAAGAAGAAACATTCTGGCGCACCCAACGCGACCCCATCGCCTTACTGGGTGACTGGCTGGTCAGCACCGGTCAGGCCGATGCGGCACAGTTGGAAGCGATCCACGCGACCGCCCGCGCGGAGGTCCAGGCCGGTGTGGAATTTGGTTTGAACGCGCCTTTCCCGGAGATCAGTGAGGTGACCCAGGATGTCTATGCCTAGTGTAGCTTCGAACCAGGCAACGACCGGCGCCCCCGCCCAGGATGGCCAGTTGCGCGAAATGACGATGGGGCAGGCTATCCGCGAAGCCCTGGCGGAAGAACTGCGGCGCGATCCGCTGGTCTTTATCATGGGTGAGGATGTCGCGGAAGCGGGTACTCCGTTCAAGGTGCTCTCTGGCCTGGTCGAAGAATTTGGGCCGCAACGCATCATCGATTCCCCCATCTCCGAGGCGGGTATCTCTGGCCTGGGGGTCGGTGCGGCGATGACCGGGATGCGTCCGGTCATCGACATCATGTTTGGCGACTTCCTCGGGTTGGCGATGGATCAGATTGTCAATCAGGCGGCGAAGGTCCACTATATGTCGGGGGGCAAACTGCGCGTGCCGCTGGTAATCCGCACGACGCTGGGCGCGACGCGCCGCACGGCCGCGCAGCACAGCCAGAGCCTGCATGCCTGGGTGAGCCATATTCCTGGCCTGAAGGTCGCCCTCCCTTCCACCCCGTATGATGCCAAAGGCCTGCTGAAGACGGCGATCCGCGATGAGAATCCGGTCGTCTTCTTCGAAGATAAGATGATGTATACCCTCAAAGGGCAGGTTCCCGTGGATGATTATACGATTCCCTTTGGGGTCGCGGACATCAAACGCGTGGGCAGCGATATCACGCTGGTAGCGACGAGCAGCATGGTCCAGATTGCGCTGGCGGCCGCTGAACAATTACAGACGCTCGGCATCAGCGCCGAGGTGATCGATCCACGCACGACCTTCCCGTTGGATGCCCAGACGCTCATCGCCTCGGCCATGAAAACGAGTCGCGCGATCGTCATCGACGAAGGCTATGAGCAATATGGGGTGACGGCGGAGCTAGCGGCTATCATTGCGGATGGCGCGTTCTACCATCTCGACGCGCCCGTCAAGCGCCTGGGGGCGATGAACGTCCCGGTTCCCTTCTCGCCCGTTCTGGAAGACCAAACGGTGCCGACCCCTCCCGCCGTCGTGGCGCTCGCCAAGACGCTCTGTGGCCGGGTGTAATTGCACCAGGTTTGCGCGAGAGCCAACCCGGCGCGCGGCGTGGAGCCGTCGCTGTCCCAGCCTTCGCGGAGGCGCCTGACCCTGGAGCAATCTGACCCGCTACATATCGGACTGCGATGGCATATCGCAGGCTTGCTGGCCCTGTTCGTCACCGCTACGCAAAGGAGCAACTGATTATGGCAATCAAAAGCTACGGTCTCATGAACGTGGACTGCCCCAGAGCACGTCAATGTGGTCCACCTGCTCCAGAAACGTTGATCACGCATCAAACAGTTGCTGAAAGCATCGGAGCTCGGCGCGTTGCTGTGCTTCGACATGGCCAATGTCCGCTACATCACCGCCACCCATCTGGGGACCTGAGCGATGGATAAGCTCGCGCGCTTCACCCTGTTGCCCCAGGATGACGAGCCGATTCTCTGGGACTTTGGCTCCGCGGCCCGCCATCACCAGATCTATTGCCCCTGGCTGGGGGATCGGTCGCGCGCGACTCCTCCCGCTGTCGTGGCGGTCGCCAAGACGCTCTGTGGCCGAGTGTGATCGTCTGGCTTTCTGACTCTGAAGCAATACCAAACCAGGCAGCGATGGCATATCGCAGGCTTGCTGGCCCTGTTCGTCACCGCTACGCAAAGGAGCAACTGATTATGGCAATCAAAAGCTACGGTCTCATGAACGTGGACTGGGAAGAGCGGGTCAATGTGGACCGCCTGCGCCAGGAGCGTTTAGCGCGCATCAAACAGCTGTTGAAAGCATCGGAGCTCGGCGCGTTGCTGTGCTTCGACATGGCCAATGTCCGCTACATCACCGCCACCCATCTGGGGACCTGGGCGATGGATAAGCTCGCGCGCTTCACCCTGTTGCCCCAGGATGACGAGCCGATCCTCTGGGACTTTGGCTCCGCGGCCCGCCATCACCAGATCTATTGCCCCTGGCTGGGGGATCGGTCGCGCGCGGGCATCTCCACCCAGCGTGGCGCGATGCTGCCCGCCGCCGGTCGCGCCGAAGAGGTGGCGCGCAAGATCCGCGTGGAACTCGAAGAACGTGGCTTGATGGACCAGCCGATTGGCATCGATGAGGTGGAGATCCCCGTACTCTTCGCCTTACAGCGGGAGGGCATTAAGGTGGTGGATGGGCAACAGTTGATGCAAGCTGCCCGTGTCATCAAGACGCAGGATGAGATCACCATGTTGACCACGGCGTGCATGATGGTCGACGCCGCCTACGACGAACTCTATCGCTTCATGAAGCCAGGCGTCCGCGAGAATGAATGTGTCGGTCTCGTGAGCAAATTGTTGTATGACCTGGGCTCTGAGCATGTCGAAGGCGTCAACGCCATCTCTGGCGAACGCTGCAGTCCGCATCCGCATGTCTTCAGTGATCGCGCGCTCCGCCCTGGCGATCCCGCGTACTTCGACATCCTGCACAGCTATAATGGCTATCGGACCTGCTATTACCGCACCTTCGCGGTCGGTTCCGCGTCGCAATCCATGGTCGATGCCTATAAAAAATGCCGTGAGATCCTCGACAACGCCATCTATGCCATCAAACCAGGGGTGACGACGGCGGATGTCGTGCAGTATTTTCCGAAGGCGACGGACTTCGGCTTTCCGGATGAAGAATCCGCGTTCGCCCTGCAATATGGCCATGGCGTCGGCCTCTCGATCTGGGAAAAGCCCATCTTCAGCCGCCTGGTCTCGCTGGACCACCCGGAGGTTATTGAAGAAGGCATGGTCTTTGCCCTCGAAACCTTCTGGCCCGCTTCCGATGGGTGGACCGCCGCGCGTATCGAAGAGCAGTTGGTGGTGACGCCCGACGGCTGCGAGGTCATCACACGCTTCCCTGCCGAGCAGCTCCTCGTGGCAGGCGCGCACTATTTCACGGCGACCGGGCCGCTGACGCCGATCCGCGAGACGCAATCACATCTCAACAACTCGCCCACCAACCGCTGATCGCACGGGATACTGATCCTCCGGCGCGATCCAGGGCCAGGTGGAGCACAGGTTATCTTCACCAGGCGAGTTCACCGCGAATCCAACGTGGTATCCATCCGGCGGCACCGGACCAGCCGGCGGCACCGGACCATCCGGTGTCCACCGCTGCTGGCCCGCGGCGGTCCGCGCGTTGCCTGGCGTCCGGCTGGCCCGGGGATCGCGTAGCGGACGTGAGCGCACATCACATTGCATGGGGTGACCCCAGATTATGGCGACGAATGTCATTCTGCCCGTACTGGGCATGGCGCAAGAGACCGGTAAGATCGTGCAATGGCTGCACGTTGCGGGCGACCTGGTACGTCAGGGCGAACCCCTGGCCGAGGTCGAGACCGATAAGGTGACGGTTGAATTAGAATCTCCGGCGACCGGTACGCTAACCGATCTGCGGGCGGCGGCGGGTGAGGATGTTCCGGTCGGTCAGGTCATCGCGGTGATCCTGGCTGCGGGCGAGGTACCGACGAGTCCGGGCAGCACAGCGCAGGGCACCGCCACAGCGCCTAGCCTCGCGGCGGTGGCGTCCAATGGTCATGCCAGTGGCATCGAAGGATCCGACGCCGCCATGGCCGCGGGCCAGCCGACGGCAAGCGGTGGGCGCACACGTCTGGCATCGCCCAAGGCCAGGCGTATCGCTGCCGAGCATGGGCTGGATATCACGAGCATCCGTGGCACCGGACCCAACGGCGTCGTGGTGGCGGCCGATGTCATGGCGGCGACCGCCGTGGCGTCGCACGCCGCACTGTCTGCGGCACCCGACCATCCGGGTGTGACGCCACCAGTGCCCGTGACCCCGGCGCTCTCGCAGGCCGCAGCGGCGACCGCCATGCCGGTGGGACCGGGCCACCCGGTGGGACCGGACCATCCGGTGGGACCGGACCATCCGGCGACCGGCGAAGCAATGAGTACGGCGTGGCGTCTCATGGCGGAGCGCACCACTCAATCCTGGACGTCCGCACCGCATTTTTTCTTGCAGCGCGAGGTCGAGGTCACCGCATTCAAAGCCTGGCACACGACCCTGCAGAAGCGCGCCACCGAGAAGCTAACCTACACCGATCTGCTGGTAAAAATCGTTGCGGTGGCCTTGCGACAACATCCACGCGTGAATGCATCGTGGGTCGACGGAACCCAGGGCCAACCAGGGACTATCGTGCAGCATCCCGGTGTGCATATCGGCATTGCCGTCGCCGTGGCGGATGGCTTGCTTGTCCCGGTCATCGCCGACGCCGATGAGTTGAGTGTCAATGGCATTGCCCGTCACCGCCAGGATATCGTCACGCGCTCTCAGGCAGGCAAACTGCGCCCCACCGACCTGCAAGGCGGCACGTTCACGATCAGCAATCTGGGGATGTATGGCATTGATGCCTTCCATGCGATTATCAATGCCCCACAAGCGGCGATCCTGGCAGTCGGGGCGATTGCCGATCGCGTGGTGGCGGTGGCGGGGCAACCGGTGGTGCGGCCCATGCTCACCCTCAGCCTCTCCTGCGATCATCGCGTGATCGATGGTGCGCGCGGCGCGCAATTCCTGGCAACGGTGGCCGAACTCATCGTTGATCCAGCTGGTCTCTAAGTCAGTTGCAGGAGTGAGCAGGAGATAAAGGAGCAGACACGATGGCAAGTGATATGCGGAGCGAACAGGCCGCGGCGGCACACGCCGACGCACCCAATGTGCCAGAAATGGGCGTGCTGGTCGGCGGGCAGTGGATCCTGACCGACGCCGCGCGGACAATGACGATTCGCAGCCCCTACAACGACGCCCCGGTCGCGGTGATCCATCGCGCCGGACCCGCCGAGATTGAGGCAGCGATCGCTGCGGCGGTCCGCGCATTTCAGGTGACGCGCAAGCTGGCATCCTGGGAACGCGCGGCGATTCTGGAACGGATCAGCGCGGGAATCACCGCGCGACGCGAGGAATTCGCGCGCGTCATCGCGAGCGAAGCGGGCAAACCGATCCGCACCGCCCGCATCGAGGCAGATCGCGCGGCATTTGTCTTCAAGATCGCGGCGGAAGAGAGCAAACGCAATTATGGCGAAATTGTGCCGCTGGACTGGCTGCCGGGGAATGAACACCGGACCGCGCAGATCACGCGCGTCCCGCTGGGTGTGGTGGTCGGCATCACCCCATTCAATTTTCCCCTGAATCTCGTCGCCCATAAGGTGGCGCCCGCGCTGGCCGCGGGTGACCCCATCATCATCCGCCCGGCCTCGCAGACCCCCATCAGTGCGCTGATGCTGGGTGAATTGGTCCTGGCGGCCGGCTGGCCCGCCGAAGGCATCTCGGTGGTGCCGAGCAGCACAGCCGATGCCGCGCCGCTGGTCGAAGACGAGCGGATCCGCGCCCTCACCTTCACGGGCTCCCCGGTGGTCGGCTGGGCACTGAAGAGCCGGGCGGGGCGGAAGCGCGTGACGCTGGAACTGGGCGGCAACGCTGGCGTCATCGTGCACCACGATGCGGATCTTGAGTATGCCGCTGAGCGCATCACCTGGGGCGGATTCTCCTATGCGGGCCAGTCCTGTATCTCGGTGCAACGCGTCTTTGTCCATGCCTCCGTCTATGATGCTTTCATGGCCTCGTTCGTCGCCAGGGTCGGCGCGCTAAAGGTCGGCGACCCTTTGGATGAGACAACAGATGTTGGGCCGGTCATCAATCACGGTGAGGCGGACCGCGTGGCATCCTGGGTAGCGGAAGCGCGCGCGGCAGGCGCGGAACCCCTGATAGGCGGCGTACATACCGGCACACTCTGGCAACCGACGGTGCTGGTCGGCGTTCGCGCCGACATGGCCGTCGCCAACCACGAAGTCTTCGCGCCACTCGTCAGCGTCACGCCTTATGAAGATATCCATGCGGCGATCCACGCGGTGGACGCCAGTGATTTCGGGCTGCAAGCTGGCCTGTTTACTCACGATCTGCGAATTGTCCAGGCGGCCTATGACGAGATCGAAGTCGGCGGCCTGATGGTCAATGATGTGTCTACCTTTCGCATCGACCACATGCCATATGGTGGCGTCAAACAGTCCGGCTTTGGTCGCGAAGGCCTGCGCTATGCCATCGAAGAACTCAGCGAGATGAAACTGCTCACCCTGAATCAGCGGGTTTGACGACCAGGCCGCGCAATTGGTGAAGACACCGCGCCTGCGCGGCCTGATCCTGACCGATACAAATTGTTTCCCAAGCGAAGATCAGAAGAAAGGAGCACAATTCCTGTACTGACCCACCTGTGACGCCTGCAATGTCCGGGAAATCATGGTCACCATTTGTATGCTCTCAATGAGGACCGAATGTTTGCGCGACGCGCGCTCAATTCCGGGCAACTGGTACCGGACCATCCGACGGCATCGGACCATCCGACGGCACAGACGAAAAGCACACTGCGGTCACTCCTACCCTGCGAAACGTGACGATCGATGTGGATCATAGGCCACTTCTTGGCCTGCAAGACCCGTCGTAGCTGGACGAATGCTACGACGGCAGAGGGGAGATTATCGTGTACGGACAATCGAAGCCCTGGCGCGCCCCACTTATTCTCCTGATGACGCTGAGCCTCACCATGGCCGCGCTGGCGGCCTGTGGGTCATCCTCTACTGCTGGTACGGCGAATACCACACCAATCAAAATTGGTGTCTCCCTCTCCCTCACTGGTGACTTCTCCGCCGATGGCATCGCCTTCCAGCAAGGCTATCAACTTTGGGCCGATGCGGTGAATGCCAGCGGTGGCATCCTGGGGCGTAAAGTCACCCTCGATATTGTCAACGATGCCAGCAGCAATACCCAGGTCGTGACGAATTATCAAAAACTCATCACTGTTGACCATTGCGATCTGCTCTTCGGACCGTTCTCGACCAAACTATCGATTCCCGCAGCGAGTGTCGCCCACCGCTATGGCTACGCGCTGGTCGAAGGCGCGGGCGGTGGCCCGACGGTCTTCCAACAGGGTCTCAACAATGTCTTTGATGTCTCGCTGCCCGTTGCCAACAACCTGGTCAGCTACACCCAATGGATTCTGTCTCTGCCGCCCTCGGAGCGGCCAGCGACGGCATCCTACGCGACGCAGGATGATCCGTTCACCCAGCCACAGATTGACCTGGCGCGGAGCCTCCTGGAGGCTGGCGGCATCAAAACCGCATCGTATCAGGTCTATCCAGCGGAGACGACGGACTTCACCCCCATCGCGCAGAAATTGCTGGCGGCCAATGGCGACATCGTCATCCTCGGCACCTTGCTCCAGGATTTCACTGCCTTCGCCACGGCTTTCAAGCAGCAACACTATAATCCCAAATCCATCGTCGCCACCGCGGGCCCTGACCAGGGGACGGCGTTCTTGAGCGCCATCGGCGGCACGGCGGATGCTGAAGGAATTATGGTGCCTAATGGCTGGTATCCTCAGCAGACAACTCCTGGCAACCAGGCGATGGTGAGCGCTTATCTGGCTAAATATGGTGGAGACATCAACAGCATCAGCTCCGATGTTCCCGAAGCGTATTCGGTCGGCCAGGTGGTGCAGCAGGTGGTCACGCAGGTCGGGTCGTTCGATCAAGCGAAGATCATCGCCGCCTTGCATAGTGGATCGTTCACGAGTGTGCAGGGTCCCGTGAAGTTTGACAGTACTGGCCAGAACAATTCGATTGCGGCCTTCCTCTTCCAGTGGCAGGGCGGCAATCTGGTCCCGGTCTATCCCGCTTCCAGCGATCCGACGTTCAAGACGCCGGAATATCCACGGCCCAATTGGCCATAAGTCACGCGAACGCGCTTTGGTGCACGACGCGCTAGTGTAGCAGCCTTATCGCGACGTGTACATCGCGCCTGCGGGGTCTGGCGCGCCCGTTTCCTGCTCGCGCGGGAGACGGCGCGCGCCAGGATCGGGTGGCCCGGTGCCGCCACATGGTCCAGTGCTTCACAACACTCTCCCAGGAGGAATTTCTCCATGAACCTGATCATCGATGCCGTGATCACCGGCGTCCTGACGGGCGGCGTGTATGCCCTGATGGCCTCGGGCCTCACCCTCATCTTCGGTGTGATGGATATCATCAACATCGCGCAGGGCGCTCTGGTCATCCTGGGGGCTTACTTCAGCTATGCCCTGGAACAGCATCTGCACCTGGATCTCTTTCTGGGATTGCTTATCTCGATGCCGACGATGTTCCTGCTCGGTGTACTGATCCACTCGCTCTTCATTCGCCCACTCAAACAGGATCGCACGATGTTGTCGATTCTGGTGACGTTCGCCATCGCCCTGATTATCGAAGGGGTGCTGACGATTCTTTTCACTACCAACACCGTGCAGTTACAAGCGCCATACGTCACCCAGTCCATCAAGATCGGCGATTTCTACCTTTCGTATATCTACCTCTATGGCTTCGTCCTGAGCGTTGTGTTATTGGCAGCTCTCTATTTCTTGCTGTACCGGACGCGTTTCGGCCAGAGCCTGCGGGCCTCCATGCAGAATCGTACCGCCGCCGAGCTGATCGGCATCGATGTCAATCGCATCTCGGCGATCACCTACGGCATCGGGGTCGCGCTGACGGCCGCCGGCGGCATGGCCTACGGCGCGACCACAGCGTTCTTTCCTGGCAGTTCATATGACCTGATCTCGCGCTTGCTCGCGATCATCATCTTTGGCGGGATGGGATCCTTGAGCGGGGCACTTATCGCGGCGGTGGGGATGCTGGTCATCGAAGATGTCACCGCCGTCGTCTGGTCACCGGTCTGGGCCAGCACGGTGTTCTTCATCCTGCTGGTGGCGATCCTCATCCTGCGGCCTCAGGGGCTGCTCGGCAAACTGGAAGGGCGCAAACAATGATGCAACATCTGCGTAAGGTGAGTCCGCTCGTGTGGTTGTTCGCGGGTATCGCTTTTCCCTTCGTCATCAGCGATCCGACCTATACGACCATCGCGATCTTCGCGCTGCTCTTCGCGGCGGCGGCCAGTGCCTGGAATATCTTTTCCGGCTACACGGGCTACATCGCGCTGGGGCATGCCGCCTATTTCGGGATTGGTGGGTACGCGCTGGCGATCATCTGCCAGCACTGGCAGATCCCTGGCGGGTATACGCCGTTTTACCTGGTACCCCTCTGCGGCTTGCTGGCAGCGATTGCATCAGTGCCGCTCGGCGCCATCGCATTGCGGACGCGCCGCCATACCTTCGTGGTCATTACGATCGCGACCTTCTTCATCTTGCAGTTGCTCTCGTACAATCTGCGTAGCCTCACCAATGGATCTTCCGGGATCGATTTTCCCTTGATCCTGCAATGGGCGCCGGGATTCTACAACCTGCCGTTCTACTATGTGGCATTGCTGCTGACCGTGCTGGCGCTGGGTGTCTCGTGGTTCGTCCGCCACTCGAAGTTTGGTCTGGGTCTGCTGGCCATCCGCGATGACGAAGATCGCGCCCTGGGTCTGGGGGTGCGGACTGGATCCTCGAAACTCATTGCGTTCGTCATCTCGGCATTCTTCGTGGGGATGGTCGGCGCGGTCTACAGTTACTTCCTTGGCAGCGTGCAGCCGTCCTTTACGTTCGACGCGCTCTTCGATGTCGCCATCGCCTTGATGGTCTTCATGGGCGGCATCGGTACGTTGACCGGCCCAATTCTGGGCTCACTGGTGCTGGAATCCTCCCAGCAGTATGCCGCCCTGAATTTCACGCAGGGCAGCGGCGGCCTCTACTTGATCATGTACGGCAGCCTCTTCCTGGTGGTGATCCTGTTGTTACCCCAGGGCATCGTCCCCTCCGCCAAGGCGCTCTGGGCGCGCTATCAAGCGACGCACACGGCCAGTGTGCTGCCAGATCCATCGGGCAGTGGCGGCGCCAACCCCGTCGCCAGATCCGCTCCTGGGGATGGGATGGGGTTAGCCACGCCGCGTGAGGAGGCTAAAGCGTGAGCTTGCTGGAAATCAAGAATGCCGCGAAATCGTTTGGTGGCATCGTCGCCCTCAATTCCTGCTCACTCAGCATCGAGAAGGGCAAGATCACCGGGTTGATCGGTCCAAACGGTTCAGGCAAAACAACGCTCTTCAATGTCATCACGGGCTACGAAAAAGTTGATGCTGGCGAGATCCTCTACGATGGCAAAAATATCACCAACTCGTCGCCAGATAAGGTCTTTGCCATGGGCATCGGCCGCACATTTCAGTTGACGCGCATCTTTCCACGGCTGACCGTCATCGAGAATATGCATGTCGCTGCCCAGCGCCAGGGCCTGCGGGGCCTCATGGGTCAGTGGAACGCTCCCCAGGAACAGCAACGCGCTCTCGAATTACTGGATTACGTTGGCATCACGCACCTGAAAGATACGCCAGCAGCGAATCTTTCCTATGGTCAGAAAAAATTGCTGGAGTTCGCCTTCATCCTCATCGCGGACCCCCAGGTTATCTTGCTGGACGAACCCGCGGGCGGCGTTAATCCGACAATGATCAATCTGCTGGCCTCGCGGATTCGCGGCCTGAATGCTCGTGGCGTGACCTTCCTGGTCGTCGAGCATAACATGGAATTCGTGATGAGCCTGTGCGACAAGGTGACCGTCATGCATCGCGGCGCCAAGATTGCCGAAGGCACGCCGAAAGATGTCCGGCAAAATCCCGCCGTCCTCGAAGCCTATCTGGGAGATTAAAGACGATGACAACCATGTTGCAAATCGCCGGGGTGGTCGCGGGCTATGATGGCAGCGATGTGCTCAAAAGCGTCGATATGACCGTCGAGACCGGTTCGATCACGTGCATCGTCGGTCCCAATGGCGCGGGCAAGTCGACCGTGCTGAAGACCATCAGCGGACTATTGCGCCCACGGCTGGGAACGATTACGTTCCTGGATAAACCTATCCAGGGGTTCTCGCCGCGCGCGGTGTTGGAGACGGGCATCGTCCAGGTGGCCCAGAACCATAGCCTCTTCAATGAGATGACCGTTCAGGAAAACGTGCGCCTGGGTGCCTACCTCTTGAATGACCGGGCCCGCATCGATCGCGCGCTCGCCGAGGTCGAAGATCTCTTCCCGATCGTCCATGAGCGTGCCCATGAGAAAGCGGGCAATCTCTCGGGCGGACAGCAACGCCTTGTGGAGTTCGCTCGCTGCCTCATGTTGAACCCCAAATTGATCCTACTGGATGAGCCTTCTATGGGGCTGGATCCGCGCACGCTCAAAGCGGTGTTCGATACTGTCAAAATGATGCAGGCCTCGGGGCGCACGATTTTGCTGGTGGAACAGAATGTGAAAACAGGTCTGGGAGCGTCGACCCACGGGGTCGTGATGGAGAGCGGCAAGGTGCGACTGACCGGGAGCAGCGCGGAGATTCTGCATCACCCTGAAATTGGGCACCTCTATCTGGGCGGCACCCTCGAAGATGCCAATACCGCCGAGGGATCCCCTCCCGCCAGCACCTCGGCACCGGCCGCTCAACGCTAACGCCGGACACCGGAAGCCGGAAGCCGGAAGCCGGAAGGTCCGGTGCCAGTCCGGTGCCAGTCCGGTGCCTGGCGGGTACCACCGGTTGGTCCGATCCCAATCGCTCGGAAGAAAGGCAGGCTCAGTCGAAATGGTCATCGAAGAACGGGTCACGATCGCCCTGGACAACTGGTCGCCACGATTCACCGCCAACGGGGTGGATAGCAATGATCTGCGTCACCTCAGTCGCACCATTCAGACCTGGGAAGAATGGTCACCAGCCTGGTCCGCGCTGGCGACTGAGCGCGAGCAGATGGGGCTTGAGGCAGAAGCCCGGCATGACTATGAATCCGCGGGCGATCATTTCCTCCATGCCGCCATCCTGTACCATTTTGGCAAATTCATCGCCGTAAAATTTCCAGAGCAATTGCGCCAGGGGCATCTGAACACCGTACGAACCTATCAGCGTGGCCTACCCTACTTCGACTACGTCAATGAGCGCGTCGAGATCCCCTACGAGAGTGGTCGGACGATTCCGGGCATTCTGCGGCGACCATGGCACACATCGCGGCCGCCGGTGGTGATCCTGGCGCCTGGGCTGGACTCGGTGAAAGAGGAACTGCATTTCTACGGTGACGATATGTTGCGACGCGGTATGGCGACATTGGCGATTGATGGACCAGGTCAGGGGGAATCTGAGTTCGACCTCCCGCTCCGGCCAGATTACGCAGTGCCCATCGGCGCGGTCATCGATTATCTGGAGACGCGTCCGGAGGTGGATGCCCAACGCGTGGGACTGTTGGGGGTCAGTCTGGGCGGTTTCTTCGCGGTTCGGGCGGCCGCCGGAGAGCGGCGACTGCGTGCCGCGGTGATGCTGGCCTCGGGGTATAATCTGGCCGAGCATTTTGACCGCTATCCGATCTTAACCCAGGAGGCCTTCATCCACCGGACCAAATCCGCCAACGAAGCTGAAGCCCGCGAGCGTCTCCAGGCTTTCACCCTGGAGGGTTATACCCAGCAGGTTACGGCGCCACTCCTGATTATCTTTGGCCGCAAAGATCGCCTCTTTCCGCCGGAGGATGCTGAGCGGGTGGCGGCCGAGGTGCGCGGCGCGGAACTGTGGATGTTCGCCGAAGGCAACCATGTCGTCAACAACATTCCTTATAAGTATCGACCACAGCAAGCCGACTGGATGCGACGCCAGTTGCTGGCATACGCGCCAACGTGATGTTCTCTGGCAAGCCAGACATCGTACCCGATCGAATCTGTGCAGGTATCGCGGGCAGCCAGTGTCGGGTGGTGGACAATTGGGAAGAGGTCTTCAGTCCATCACTTGGCCAAGTTCGCGCAAACGAGCCAGGCGATCTGGCTGGTCCGCCAGGGTCGCGTTGGCTGTGAAGCGCCTGTAGGCTTCGGCGCAATAGGGTTGCGCCTCGTCCGGTCGCCCAAGATCCAGCAGACACTCGGCAATTTCTTCAGCGACAAAGCCATCGGGTTCCTCATGGGCATCAATCCAGTCCGAACGGATCGCCAGTTGCATGGCTAAGGCATCGGCTGACTTGCCCAGCGCGCGGGTCGTGCGCGCGATGCACCAGCGCGCGATGCGCGTTTCGCGGGGTTCCCGTTCCGCTGCGCGGCATTGCAGCGCTTGCTGGAACCACTCAAGGGCCTGCGCATAATGACCAGCAGCGAACTCGGACCAGCCGATGTTATTTAAGAGGCCTCCTCGCCATTTCCTGGCGTGCGGATCCTCACTGGTTTCTGCCAGAGCGAGCGCGGCTTGATTCCACTGCATGCTCCTCGCTGGAATATCAGCGATACCCAACATATGTAATGCGTCAACACTGAGCGCGTCGTGATGCACGTGTTGCGCGGCATCGTAGGCTTCGTGAAACCACGCGCACGCGGCAACGCTCTGGCCAGCAGATCGCAGACAACGGCCACGTTCCAGCAGGTAGCGAACCTTTGCCAGTGGCGTGAACTCGGTCAGTTGGTCCCGTACGGAATCCAGGGTTGCGTTGGCATCGGCGAAGCGGTGCTGCAAGCCCTGGGCGCGCGCCATCTGGGTGAAGAGTTGCAGGAGGATATCCAGATCACCCATCGCGGCAATAGCCGGTAACAGATTCTGAAAGCGGCGCTCGGTTTCCGCGGGATGGGCATAATCCCAAACATCGTCAAATGGCGGATTGATGGGTGTGGTCATAACTCTTTCTCCTGGCGACCTCCTCTGTCGAAATGCGTCAATGCACCATCTGCCTGGCTGAACACGATGATCAAAAGTATAGCACGATTGGCCAACGCATGAACGCCATCGTGGCGCATACTCTTCCGGCCAGGACCTACCTGGCTGGAATTGACTGGTGATATACTTAAGGGCAGATCGGTCAGAGAGGATATGAACGGACAATATGACGATTCGGATACTTGAGCCGGATGTGGCGGCCAAGATTGCTGCCGGCGAAGTGGTGGAACGGCCAGCTTCGATCGTCAAAGAGCTCGTGGAGAACGCCATTGATGCGGGCGCGACGCGTATCTCGATCGACCTCGAAGCGGGTGGTTTAACCGCACTGCGAGTGACGGATAACGGCGGTGGCATCCCACGCGATGAATTGCCGCTTGCCTTTGCGCGCCATGCCACCAGCAAAATTGCCGCTGTCGATGATCTGGACCATTTGCATACTTTGGGATTTCGTGGTGAAGCGCTGGCGAGTATTGGCGCGGTGGCCGCGGTGACGCTGGCTTCGCGGGTTCCCACAGCACCCAGCGGCTCCCAGATCACCGTCACCCATGCCCACGCGGGTCCGACAACACCCATCGCCATGCCCCCGGGTACGATCATCACGGTGCGCGAGCTTTTTGCCCGCATACCCGCCCGGCTCAAGTTCATGAAGTCCGCCCAGGGTGAGGCCGCTCATTGCAAAGATATCATCGAGCACTGCGCCTTGGCCTATCCTGAGATTGCCTTTACGCTGCAACATGATGGGCGGTTGGGCTTGCGCACGAGCGGCGATGGCGATCTCTTGCACGCAGTGGCCGCCGTCTATGATCTCAAAACCGCCGAACAGATGGTCGCGATCAGCCATGGTGAGCCAGTTGGACTGGTGCCGGACGCACCGGGGAGCATGACCCCCATCGACCACTCGCCTGTGGTCAGAGGGTTGACGAGCCGACCTGCCGCCTTCAAATCCTCTCGCAACCATATGCAGATCTTCGTCAATCGGCGCTGGGTGCGCAGCACTCCCCTGACCCACGCCATCGAAGAAGCCTATCATTCATTACTGCTGACCGGCCGCCATCCGATCAGTGTGGTCCTGATCACGCTGGATCCCGCCCTGGTGGATGTGAATGTGCATCCCGCTAAAACTGAAGTCAAATTCGCGCGTGACCGCCAGGTCTATGCTGCCGTGCAACGCGCGGTGCGTGCCGCGGTCCTGGCGACGACCGAGGCGCCCTCGCTCTCGCCGCAGGCGTTCAGTCTGGCGATGCCTCAGCAAGTGGATGCGCCGGAGCCTCAGCGCGATGCTGACGCGGAGGTACCGTATGCGCCGCCGCCCGTGGTCGAGCGACCCGAACTGGCTTATGTGCCACCAGGTGGTCTGCGGCATGCCGCATCGGCAAATCCTGCCGTGGCGCCTACGAGCCAATCAACCAATGCTCCACCGCTCTGGACGCCGCAAGATATGCATCAGGTGGTGCGCCCCACCTCGCCGAGATCGCCGGTCGCTACACCGCCGCCGCCGCCGCGCTTGCCCGCGCTGCGCGTACTGGGGCAGGTCTCCCAGAGTTACATCATCACCGAAGGTCCGGATGGCGTCTACCTCATCGATCAGCACGCGGCCCACGAACGCATCTTGCTGGAGAAAATGGTGGCGCAGTGGCGCCAGCAAGGTGTGCCGTCACAGGGTTTGCTGGAGCCTGTGGTTGTCGAATTATCGCCAGATACGTTCACAGCGGTTGAAGAACGGCTGACGGATCTGGCGGCGATGGCTTTCGCAATCGACATCTTTGGACCCGCCACCATATTGGTGCGCGCGGTACCCGCGCCACTCGCGGCGCATGCGTTGGCTGAGGATCTGCGCGATCTGCTCCAGGAATTAGTAGGGGTGGAAAGCGCGGGCCATGGCGAGACCTGGGAAGAACATGTCCTCGCCAATGTTGCTTGCAAGGCAGCAATCCGCGCCGGACAGGCGCTCAGCCCTGATGAGCAACGCGCACTGGTCAGGCAATTAGAGCAGGTCGACGCGCGCCATAGCTGCTGTCATGGGCGCCCGACGACGGTGCACCTGAGCCTCGACGCGCTGGAACGTGAGTTTGGGCGTCGCTGAGCAGATTTTTCACCACAGAATAGTCCGATCCGGCAGGTGTGGGGGACATGTCACACACCTGTCGGATCGGACTGCTGTTGCTCGCTGCGCGTCGCCAGGCCAAAATTGGCCTTCGACGCGAGCATCGTTCTGGCGACTTTGCCACCGCCGCGTTCCGTCGGCCTCGTTGGCGGCGCGAACGCTGGCATTCTCCCCGTGTTGATTATGATTAGCGATTGAAGAAGCGGAAAGCCGTACGCGCCTTTTCGCCCTGTTTCTTTTCCCATTGGGCATATTCATGGCGAGCAAGGCGCGTGCTGGCGTCATCCAGTGCTTTTGCAGTGATCACGAACGTCGGCGCCCAGAGCCCGACAAATGTTCCCAGGCGCTGCGATTCCTGGTGCTGTTCGCGGGTCGCAGGCTTACTGACCAGCTTGGCGCTCTTCTTGGCGCCGCGGACTGGCAGTTTCGGCAGGGCAACTCGATTCCAGATGCCCAGTGATGCGAGAATGGTCACGCCGCCCAGACCATAGAACACTTTGCTGGTCGCGGCGAGGACTGTCGGCCATGGTGACTGGCGAAATGCGGGATATTGACCATTCGAGTTTGTCAAAGCGGCTTTGTTGAGTGTTGGATCTTGTGTTTGTTGCGTCATGAAAAACCGTTTCCTCCGTCTGGTGTAGTGTCCCCATCCTGCATATCGGATCAATGCATCCACTCCACATGGATCTCGCGCTGTGAGTGGACCATTAGCGCAGGAGGATCAGTCTTTCGTCTCATGCCGCTTTAGGCCATCGTCTCGCCAAGGTGGATTGTGATCGGTCTGTGCGATCATAGTTGCGCTTTCTGAAAGATCAGCCGTACACTGAAGAGGGAACCGGTGCACTTGAGGTCAATCGTACGCATGCTATGATAATCAATAACATCAAGTCCAGCGGTACCACGACCAACAGTCTCACGATAAACAGTGGTGACAGACCAGAAAGGGAGGTGATCACTGTGGTCACCATCCTGGCCAATAATCCGATTCTTTTGCTCTTCATCGTCGCCGCGCTGGGATATCCGCTCTCCCGGATCTCGATTGCGGGGGTGAGCCTGGGGATCGCAGCAGTGCTCTTCGCGGGCATCGCCGTTGGCGCGATCGATCCGTCATTGAAATTGCCGGATATCATCTATCAGTTCGGGCTGGTGCTCTTCGTCTATACCATTGGCCTCAGCAATGGGCGTGGCTTCTTTACGTCATTCAGGCGCGGTGGCCTCACGGCCAACTTGTTGACCCTGGGCCTGGTGGTGTGCGGCGGGCTAGCGATTCTGCTCGCTGCCGTTGCCGCGCACCTCTCGGCGCCGCTGGCGGTTGGGATGTTTGCGGGCAGCCTGACGAATACCCCCGCGCTGGCAGGCGCGTTGGAAGCACTGAAGAGTATGGTCCCCGCCAACCTGAGCAATGCGATGCTCGCGCAGCCAGTCATCGGGTATTCGGTGACCTATCCGATGGGCGTCGTCGGCGTGTTGCTGGCGATTGTGCTGGCACAGCGCATCTGGCACATTGATTACGCCGATGAGGCACGACGCCTCCGCGCACTGGGTGCGGCCACCCAACACCTCGCGACCGCCATAGTGCGCGTGACCTACGCCGTAGCAACGAGCCAGCCCGCTGTGGATCTCGCCGCGGCGCGGGGGTGGGATGTCGCATTTGGCCGCTATCAGCATGACCGCCAGATCGCGCTCGTCCGGCCAGAAACGACGCTGGCCATCGGCGATCTGGTCTCGATCATCGGAGAACGCACGGTGCTCGATGAGGTCACCGCTGCCCTGGGGGAAACCACACCCGAGCGGCTCGATCTCGACCGATCACACCTGGACTTTCGGCGCATTAGCATCTCGAATCCACATGTCGCCGGGCATCGTCTTGGCGATCTGGATCTCGCGCATCGCCATGGCGCTGTCGTCACACGTCTGCGCCGGGGTGACATCGAATTCGTCCCACACGATGCCACAATCCTTGAACTGGGAGATCGCGTCCGCGTCGTCGCCCCACGTGACCAATTGGATGCGCTGACCCACACCCTGGGCGATTCATTTCGCGCCTTGAGCGAGATCGATATGCTGACCTTCAGCCTGGGACTCGCGCTGGGATTGTTGCTGGGCATCGTGCCACTGCCGCTCCCGGGAGGTGTGAAGATCACCTTGGGCATTGCGGGCGGGCCGCTCATCGTCGCACTCATCCTGGGAGCGGTGGAGCGGACGGGCCCGTTGCTCTGGACGATCCCCTACAGCGCGAATCTCACGATTCGCCAATTTGGGTTGATTCTCTTCCTGGCGGGCGTTGGCACGCGTGCAGGCTATGCCTTCGTCAGCACGGTCTTCAGCCTGCAAGGGTTAGTGATCTTTCTCATCGGGTTGGGGGTGACACTGGGCGTTGTCTTGCTGGCATTGGTGATTGGCTACAAGGTGCTGCACATCCCGATGAGCCTGCTGATCGGTATCATCGCCGGAATCCAGACACAGCCCGCGGTGCTGGGCTTCGCGTTGGAACAGAGTGGCAACGAGATTCCCAATATTGGGTACGCCGAGGTCTACCCGATTGCGACGATTGCCAAAATTATCGGTGCGCAACTGATCCTATCGCTGCTCTGGCATCATTAACCCGCTGAGCGCGCATCCATTGCTTGCTCCTGCGCACCGTATGTCGGCAGTGGGCGGCGCAGTGCAAAGGATCTGCTACGCCGCCCATGCGTATCGATTCAGCGCCAGTTCAGCAGATCATCGGCGACCGCGCGCGCGATCAACAGCCGCTGAATCTGGCTGGAGCCTTCGACGATCATCAACTGCCGCGCGTCGCGATAAAAACGCTCGGTTGGATGATCCATCATATAGCCGTTGCCGCCGAGCATCTGCAGCGCTTTATCCGCCGCCTCGACCGCGGTCTCGGAGGCGAAAGCTTTGGCCATCGAGAGGTAATGGGCATATTCGCGCGTGGCATGGCCCTCATCGACGATCTGGCAAGCATGATAGGTCAGCCAACGCGACGCCTCAATGCGCATCGCCACATCGGCGATCATCTGTTGAATCATCTGGTGCTCAATGATGGGCTTCCCGAAGGTCTGGCGCTGGCGGGCATAGTCCACAGCATATTGGATGGCGCCTTCAGCGGTGCCAAGCCCGCGTGCCGCGACGATCGGCCGGACCGAGTTCAGGTTCCACATGATCACCTTGAAACCTTCATGGACCTTCCCGACGATCTGGCTGGCTGGCACGCGCGCCTCATCGAAGATCAACTCGCAGGTGGGCACGCCATGCACGCCCATTTTGCGATCCGTCTTGCCGACGCGGAAACCTGGCGTGTCGCGATCTACAATAAAGACTGTGAACCCTTTCGATCCTGCCTCGGGCCGCGTCTTGGTGGCGACCAAAAAGAAGTCGGCGACCGTGCCGCCAGAGATCCACTGCTTCGTTCCGGTGATGCGATAGTGGTCGCCATCCTGGACGGCGCGCGTCTGGATGTTGGCGGAGTCCGAACCCGCCCCGGGCTCCGTCAAGGCAAACGCCCCACGGATTGCACCGGTCGCTGTCCCTTCGCCATATTTGCGCTTCTGCTCCTCTGTTCCGGCATACATGATTGCCGATGTGGAAAGTTTGGTGAGGAGTAGCATCAACGCGCAGGCATTCTCGACTTTGGCGATCTCTTCGACAGCCAGGCCCAATCCCAGTGTTCCGGCCCCACTGCCACCATACTCTTCAGGGAAATTCAAGCCAAGCAGTCCAGTCTCTTTGAAGACCTGATAAATATCTTCCGGGTATTCGCCGGTCTCATCCAATTGGGCCGCACGCGGGGCGACCACTTCGCGAGCGATGCGCGCGGCAGTCTGGCGGATGAGTTCTTGTTCATCACTGAGCCGGAAATCCATGGGGATGCTCCTCATTATTTTATAGAATTTTTTGGGCATGGCAGTGTGCCACGCGGATTCTTCGTCGTATCTGCCAGGGTGAGGGCGGTCAGCCGGGGCATGCATAGGTCCCGCTGCGATCCGCGCTGCTGGCAGTATAGCCGATCCGTGGCCAACTCTGCCACGCGCACCAGCATATTCTCCAGGGTGAGCTAAATCGCGGTCATCGTTTTCTTCTTATTAACACCCTTGCCCTAACAGACGGTCGTAAGTTTTGCGTTCATAATTTAAACTTCCTTTGCCTCATGATTCATCCTGGCGTATTGCCTGAACGAAGTTGGGTACATGTTGTGCAAGTGTATCGAGTGTTTCTTGAAATGATTTTGGTGGATGTTTCAATGCATGTACTTGTTCTTCAAGGATCGATCGCAGCCTATGTGGATGGTGTTCCCAGAGGTGGATGAAAAATGAATCTGGTTCCTGAACAACGATATTATAAGGTGCCAGGGAATCCAATGGAAAATCGCGAATATTAAATGTTACAATGCACGATGCCTGGCAAGTAACAGCAGCTGCCAGAACATGACGATCTTTTACATGATTGGTCATCTGATCAATGATCGTATGGTGCCCTTCAACGATAGAATCAGGAAATACAACCTTTAACTGCTGAATAAGACGCTGAACTTTCTCTGGCGGAAGCTGTTGCTTATTTATGAGATTACGTTCCAATTCTTCCAAAATTTCATCTGTCCAGAAAGCAAGGTAGAGGGTATCAGCATGGCTACGTAATAATAAATCACGTAATGACGCGGGAAATAGAACACATGCGTCCAGAATGACCCGTTCCTCTATGAGAGATGGTGGAAACGCGTTAGTCATATGCCCCTTCATCCTGGCACATCTGCAAGAGTTCATCGAGTGTTTGCTTTTGTTTCGCCATGCGCTTGGCACGATATCTCATTACTTCATCGAGCGATAACCGGCGGTGTGTGCCAACATAGGTATAGGAAATTTCACCTGCATCGAGCAAACGTATGAGAAAGGGACGTGAAATTTGGAGCAAATCGGCGGCTTCTTGGGTAGTGAGTTCCCGTTGGGTAGGAATAATGGAAATGGCATGCCCCTGCGCTAATTGGCGAGCCACCTCACGCAATGCCGCCAGAACAGAGGAAGTAAGAGGTATGGGTGTCCCCTCACCAATGACGACACGCGCAGTATCTCCCGTGTTTAGGGCTTGCTCAAGTTCCTGAAGTGAATTGATTTCTTGCTCACTTGCTGCCACCAATGTGCGATTTTGCTGGCTGTTCATATTTGATTCCCCCTTTTTTTGGTCTATTGTATCACATATCCGTAATAACCGCAACTTTTTACTTTCCAAACACCATCTCTCTTTGCTCAGTCATCACCTACTTCGCCCGCGTTGCGGACAGGCTCCAGGTTGATAGTCTGGCGTAACAGTTGCTTCCCGATGCTGGAATCTTCAACCCTTGCAGTTGCTCAGATTCGACTTGAACCTGGCGTTGGGTCATAGTTTGCCCTCGCTTTCTGCGTTGTATCGTGATGTTTTGCCACATTCTACAGCGACGGCAGGTCATGATCACTTTTGCTTGCTAATTTTTACTAAAGTTAGATGAACTTGCTTATATTTCTCCTCCCTATAGAGTAGGTTCATTTCCTCTTTGTCGTGGGCTATGTGTTCTGGAGCAGTTCCTCGCCAAAACGCATCATCCTGAATGACCGAAATATCAAATGGTTCTCGAGGTGGGATATCAATTTCAAATCGATATCCCACCTGAGGAAGTCGATGTACGAGTTGTTCAATATTCTCCCGCACACGATGCATCGTGGCAAAGGCTACATCTCGGACATCCTGAATTATATGCGGATCTCGCACATGTGCTCTCAGAGCCATGAGTTCATCCCAAACTTGCTTATATTCTCCAGATTGATACCGGTCGTAAAAGTACATTTACAATCCTTTCGCAGATAATATTTTTAGGCCATTATTGAACATTCCCCATTTTAAATCGCGGTACTCCCATTTGAAGTAATGTGGACTGACAAATTGGGCAAATATCACGTGTGGCTGATCCGATACCAGCCAAGTCGTTAGTCCTATATATTGCGCAACCCGAATCTCGGCATGGACCCCTCCGAAAATCCGTTGAAGCGTGATGAGGATGCGCCCTCAGGGATAGATTCGAAATACATCTCGCCTGCCATTGTAGGTAGGTTGGTAGATGCGTATTTCGAGAGAATTGGATTAGGGACAAGTTCTCCACCTCTATTATTTACAACATCGCCTATGTTATCGAGTGCTCCTTGTGAAGCACCTTCATTTAATGCTGCCACCCAAGAGCCATCTGATCTTACCCCAACCGAAATCGTGGTTCCACTGAGATCCGACGTTCTAGATCGAAGATCGATAAACAACTGTTTTGCTCGAGCGGTAGCTTGTTTAGCTTCGTACCTACAGCTATTATTATGCACAACCCACTGATCGCTGCCGACCAGATAGGTGTGCAGATCCCGTACGGTGAGATTGTACCGCACCGCCGCGCCGGGCACCATCCCGACCGCCGTGACGGGTGCATTTCAAAGAGGGGGAAAGCTCGACAAAAAAGGCTGATTGCTCTATCCTAGGGTTATCAACACACCAGAGGAGCAATCAGCATGATTCATGACGAATCGCGTAGCCACAGTATAACGCCGATCCTCGCCTGGGTCGAGAACTTCTGGGGCCAAGCCGCCCATCACACTGTAGAACAGAGGGAAAGTCTTTTATGACCGCTCTTGCTCCAGATAGGGGAATGCCTCCTCCAAACGAGTGTGGAGGAGGAAGTGGCCGCAGCGGCTGAGCCAGACCTGGCATGTCCCTGCGGAGGCCAGCGGCACTACGAGAGTCGCCCTCATGGGCGACAGATCCAGACACGAGTGGGGATGCTCCGGCTGCCACCACGGGCGCGCTACTGGTGCGCGAACTGCCAATCATACAGTTATCCAGGAGATGCACTACTGGGCTTAGTGCCGGACCAACGGATGAGCCGATGGGTGGAGGAGCAGTGTGGGTTCCTGGCGGCTCAAGTGCCCTATGCCGCCAGTAGCGCGATCTTGGAGCACTTGGTGGGGATCACCGTCTGTCCC
>DAIDHM010000106.1 GCA_027459705.1 Ktedonobacteria bacterium
CTGCTGCGCTAATGGTTTTGTGTGCATTACCAGGCTCCCGGAGTGACAACAGCGAGGGCGCAGGTAAAAATTTCTCTGGATTCGAGATGGGAAATGTAGCAGGCTGAATACGCTGAAGCACATGATGAAGCAAAAGTCTTCTCCCTGAGCAGTTATCTTATCCTTTTCAAGTGGACAAGCTTCCGGCCAGAGCCAACGCAGGCTTTTTCCTCCGTGCGTCGTGAAAGGACGGTAGAATGACGGGCTTTTGGTCAAGAGATTTGACGCCAAGGCTGCCATACGCTAGACTATAGTCGACACGTACTGCCACGCCTGCCTCCATACGACGCAGTGGTGAGGTGTGATGCCTAGCCGGAGGATGTGCACTGTGGTCCAGCCCATGTTGACCCCTGGGGTTCGGGTGCAGGGACGATATCTTGTCGATAAATTAATCGCGACTGGTGGTTATGCTACCGTCTATAAGGTTACGGATACCAGGACGGGAAGACCACTCGCGATGAAAGAAGTCATAGACCCCGATCGGAGCACGCGCGATCAGTTCTTGCTCGAGGCATCCCTGCTCGCCAATTTTCACCATGCCAATATTATCCGCGGCTATGATCACTTTGAAGAACAAGGCCGAGCCTATTTGATCATGGATTATGTCGAAGGGCAGGATCTGGAGCAAGTCCTTGCGATGAGTATGCGCCGCACCGGGCAACCACTGGACGAGGCACAGGTCATCCGCTGGCTACTCCCAATTTGTGAAGCGCTGGACGAATTACACCATCAGCCGACGCCGATCATTCATCGCGATATTAAACCCGCCAATATCAAGCTTACAGCAGACGGCGTGCCAATCTTGATAGATTTCGGCTTGGCCAAGCGGTGGGTCATGGGGTCTACTAACAGCGGTGCGCAAGGGATTACGCCCGGATTCGCACCACCAGAGCAATATCTGGCTACTGGCAAGACCGATGCGCGAACCGATATCTACGGGATGGGCGCTACCATGTACACCCTGCTCACTGGCAAGGAACCAACAGAAGCTCCTCGACGCTTGTTGGCAAACTCTGGACGTGCCTCGGTTGAAGGTCTGGAACCGATCCGGTTGATCAATCCGCGCATCAGCCCGGCCACCGCTCGCATCATCGAGAAAGCGATGGATATCGGCACAGAGCATCGACAACAGAGCGCTCGCGAACTGCGCGATGAAATGCTCCAGGCATTGGCAGAATTAGAACATGGGCGGCCATTCGTCGCGGTTGGTGAAATGACGAAACCGCTTGTACCGGATGGCGCGCAATACCCGCCACCACCTCCCGTCCGCCGTGGCGCGCCGCCTGTGCTGACAGCGCCTGCGATCGCAATGCCCCTCAGTTCCGTCAGACCTGTGGCGCCGCGGACCCACGTGACGCCTTGGTTTGACTTGGGTGGGCCGCCATTGCGTTTGGCGGGTCGCCTGTGGTTGCTGTTTTCGGCGGCCCAGGTTTATCTGGGCTTGTTGATTATCGCCGCGTTGACCGTAGTGATCGGAACCAATGAATTTCGCGATCATCCTACTAATTTGACGATCGGGATCGGGCTCGTCTGGCTGATCGTAATTTTACTCTTGACTTATGTGGTCATCCGCTTGATTGAAAGGCCGGTTGCTGGTCGTGGACGCATATCCGCCCCGCGTCGTGGCTTTCAAGGATTTGGGTTATTTCTCGTCACTGTTGGAATCAATGGGGGGGCGATCATGTTCTTTTCGCTCTTCTCGCCAAATATGAGTTTATATAGTCTGGGAATGCTCGGGCTCATCAATATCGTCAATGGATTATTGACTGCGGCGAATATCCTGGCCTGATCCAGGATATTCGCCGCACTTCGTCAGCCTGAATTCGGTTTATTGTGAAGCCAGGAACTGCGAGCGTAACGTGAGGACACTCTTCACGTACCACCAGTTAATGATGCCATAGTTGGCCATCGTGCCGACTCCCTCATTGTATGCGCTGATCATGATATCGCGGAGCGTGGCATTATCGGTGGCCCCTGGCCAGATCGTGTCGCCGTTGCACGTCTCGTTTGCGGGCAATCCCTGATTGCAGAAGGGGAGATAGTAAAAATACAGATAACGCAACATCAGCACCCCGAGATGCGCGTTATCTTGCAGGTTGTAGGGGTCGAAACTTGTACCATATGTCTGGTTGAGCCATTTGGTGGTATCTGGCATCAACTGCATCGTACCGACACCACCATCACAGGCAACGACATTCTGTTGCCAGCCACTTTCTTGCCAGGCCTCCGCTTCGACCAGGCTCAGGGCGATGCCATAATCCGTCGCCGCAGCCACCAGCGCTTGCCGTACCTCGTCATAGGTAGGTGCAGGGCCGGGCAGGGTAGTATAGCAGTTGGGGGCATATGGATGGCCTGATCCGCACAAAGGTAACGTCGCGGTCGGTGCGGGCGTGCCGTTGACGCCTTTATTGACGTCGACGGTTGCCGTTGGCGCTGGCGTCGTAACTCCAGATGGCGTAGTCGGCGTAGGTGAAGGGACGGCGAGCGATGGAGTAGTCGTGCTTGCCGGTGTGGCCGTGTCGCTCGTGCCAGGGGTGACTACGGGCGCTCCAGCACCGCTATCTGTCGGTCCGCCAGCTGGCCCGAGTACAGCGGCTGGTAGCGGAGGGATCACGCATGGTGGAGCGGCGGCGTTCAGTGCATTCTGTTGGAGATAAAATGGATGAGCTGGCGGTGGTACTGACGCTGCCGGTACGGGGACATTCTGTAAAGGATGGGGTGTTATAGTAAATGTCGCACCAGGCTGTGGCGTGGTCGCGCTGCCGCTCAGCGTCAAAGTGCTGGATGATGCCGCCTGATGCTGACGCACGATCATGGTTCCCAGCAGGGTGCCTAGAATCACGACGCTCACCATCGCTAGCAGTGCGATTGGCATGCCGGCATGCGCGCGGCGGCGAGTCTTGGTATCCGTCATCGCTCGTCTCCTTTTATGCGTAGAGCATCTTGTAGGCATGGACACTCACCATCCCCAGCATCCTACCACAACGCTACCATTCGCGAGCGGGTGATTTGGATGACCAGAGGATCCATTGGCAACTCCAGGGTCGCATTTTTCAAGGATTTCTCAGCAGGCCCGGAGTATGACGTGAACTTATGACCAGTTTCCAACAGCTTGCTCGCTCTATCAGGTCCCCTATTCATGCCATGTACTAGAGAGTATAGAGAATGCCCGATCGCATGGCAAGATCTGGGACACGTGTGTGAGGAGATGTGAGCAAAGCACATCTTGTGTAAAATAGCGTCATGCGTGAGGCGCCCTCACATCCCACGCAGCTCAAACCGTAGGATGAGATGGCCAAGCCGCAATTCATCGCCATGCTTCAGTGCTTTGGGCTCGAAGGGATTAAGGCGTTGACGGTTCAAAAAAGTCTTATTGACACTCTGTTGATCTTCTACGAGATAGCGGCCATTCATCGCTCGGATTCGCAGGTGGACCCGCGAGACACCCTCGCGTTCGGCGTTATGCGGCGTCAGATCCACATCTGGATAAGACTGACTCGTAGGGTCAGAGCGGCCGACTACCACTTCGTTCTGGTCATCGATTGGATAGACAGTGCCGTCCGCGATGACGACCAGACTGGCGGCAGCGACATGGGCGGGCGGCCGATTAGCGGGCAATGGTTGCCCGCATTCGGCACAGACATCTACTTCCAAAGTATTGGGGGCGCCACACTGCTGACAGATGCGTGCCTGCCCATTCTGAGCCGATTCCAGTGGTTCGCCACAGATATTGCAGAAAAATGCTCCATTGGTGTTCTCGTGATTGTTACTACAGCGGAGAGCCATATGCCTCACCTCTCATCCTTCCTTACGCGGAAGGTCGCCGTGTACGTGCTAAATTGCGGATTCGCGCCAGTATGGCTTTATGTGCTTCTGGAGTCAGTGGCAGTCCCGCACGGATATGTTCGAGGGCATCGCGACTCTCGTTGTCAAATAACGCAATGAGGGAGGGTGAAAATGCCGCTGCGGTGGGCTTCCCTTCCGCGAGCGCACGCAGCACGATGCGCGCGGCATTCGCGCGTTCCACATAGTGGACAACGACTGGATGCACGCGCGGAGGTTTGGCGGCACTGCCACTGAACGTGACCACTACATCACCGCGTGTGGAAATCTGCTCCCCATCTGGTCCCGTGTAGCGAGCTTCGACCTGAGCGATGCGAAACGTGCCCGCGCGTTTCGGCTCGATGGAAAGCTCGAAGAGCAGGGCTTGGGGACGTTGTCCATCAATATCGCCTATCGTGAGGTTGACAACATTTTCCTGGATGCTGTCATCGATAGGAATAGTGTAGGGGACGAGACGGGTGACCTGGTGGGGCGTTACTCCGGTGACAAAGTGTGCGGTGAGTTCAACCTGGCGCACAGTGATCGCCCGTAGCTCCCGCAATTGTTGTTCGAACGCTGGGGTCAACTCCGCGGGTCTGCGGATGTATATCGGCGGTGGTCCACCGCTACTCGTGGCAATCCGAGCGAGGAAGTCATCGTCCCACTCCGCGCCAACACCAAGCGGGGCAATCGGAAGGCTTAGTGAGCCAGCTTCTTGCGCCAGGTCCAGGCATTGCCGTACATCCTGCGTCACACCATCCGTAACGAGGATCATACGGCTGAGATGCTCTGGCCCACAGTGAGGACGCATAATCGCCAAACCCAGGCTCAGACCAAGGGACATCGCGGTGCCGCCACCTTCTTGTATCAGTTGGATGGTTTGCTTGAGGGCTTCGCGATCCGTGACAGGTTGTGCGGAAATCACTGGTTCGACCATATCGTCGAAAGTAATCACCGTCAAATAATCTTGTTCGTCCAGTTGATCGATGACGCGTGTGATCGCACTCTTCAATGCTTGAAGCCGGGGACCACGCATTGAGCTTGACCGATCAAGGATGAAACCGAGATTGATGTGGCTGGGTGTCGCGCTCTCCATCGCGCGTACCTCAAGCAGCACATAGACCACCTGCCGTTCCCCGGTAACGGGAAGCGGTTCACGGGCCAGTTGTGAAGTGAGGTTCAGTGCGGGAATGGACATTTACGACACCACCTGCGCCACAATGACGCTTACATTATCATCGCCGCCATTTTCATTGGCGGTTCGCATAAGCTGGTCAGCCAACTCCTGTGCCCCCTGCGCGCGGCCCTCGCGCACGATTTGGCGTATTTGCGTATCGCGTACCAGTTCCCATAAGCCATCAGAACAGAGGATGAAGCTCTCGCCAACCCGCAGCCGCCGAGGAAAAAGATCCACCTGCAGGTCTGTCTCATCACCAAGGCTGCGATAAATTTGGCTGCGTTGTGGATGGGTGTATACCTCATCGGGGGTGAGCATGCGCGCCGCGACCAGTCGCGCGACCAGCGAATGGTCAGTTGTGACCCGCTGCAACGTTTCGCCATCAAAGAGATAGGTCCTGCTATCTCCGACATTGGCGACACAGGCGGCGTCACCTTGCGCGATGAAAGCGGTAACTGTGCAACCCATTTCGCCCCCTTCGAGTTCATTGATGGCGATCAAGCGCATATTGGCCTCAAGGATGGCGCCACGCAACGCATCGCCTAAGGCGATCGGATCAAAAATTCGCGGACTCGTCCCTTCCAGCGCGGGAACCCAGATCGTTTGCAGGATATGCGTGGCGATCACACGGGCTCCCAATCGCCCTGCGCGCTGTCCGCCCTCATGGCCACCCAGACCATCAGCGACAACGCAGAGGGTGAGTGGCGGCGGCGGATCTTCCCCAACATGTGTCAAGACCATCGCAATCGCGGTATCTTCATTCGGTTTGCGCTGTCGCGCCCGACCGCGATCACTCACCAAACCTACAAGCACCCGCGGTACGGCGGGTAGGTCGAAGAGCAACTCATCGGTAAAAATCGCCGCTTCAATCGTGGGTGCTTCGTTCTGTTCGTGAGGTTCTAACGGCATGGTCACAGATCGCCGTGGTACCTGTACGTAGATTGTATCTGCACCAGAATCTTCCTCCCAGGCAGAGGATCTCTGGGCAGGTAATGCTGGTGCGGGTGGCTGTGGGATTTCTTCGGCGGGCAGTGTCACTTGTAGCTCTGCTACATCGGTTAGATCCAGGCTTTCCTGCGCTTCGGCTACTGGTGTCGCAGCCGGGACCGAATTTAGGGGTGCCAGTAGCGCAGGCTGGACTTCGCCTTCTACACTATACAGGCGGTCTTCGTAGATCACAAATTCGGCATGCTCGGTTTCCAGTGCGGCTTGTCGCTCTGCCGAGATGATTTGTTCACGCATGAGCAGATGATCGCTGCGCCTGGCAGCTCCACAACTTTTGCAGAAATCATCATGCTCATCCCAAGCAACTTTGCAAGCCCAACAACGATGGGGCGCCCAGGTATCCAACACGTCGTAGTCTTGACCCGTTTCATCTGTTTGGATGAGCAACGTTATCTGGTAACGATCTGCTATCAGGGTCCCGGGGGTGAGTGGTGATAGCCCAATTGGGGAATAGATAGGCAAAGAGAGAGCATCTTGCGTTTCGACATTGTCGATGTCCAGAGGATCCTGCGATGCTGCCACGGGGCTGTCCTCGCGTTCTTGTTGAAGGCGCCGACTACCGTCTAAACGTAACCCGCACTTCTGGCAGAGCTTCGCGTCTGCCTTCAACTCCGTCTGGCAATTCGGACAGCGCATGAATACAGATCCCCCTCAAGATACCTGTTGTGCACGGACAACGCCCTATCACCATGAAGCAATCAATGTCACGAACCTGGATCCAGCATGATAGCGTGATTGGTGCAGAGAGGCGTCCTCACATTGTGCATCCACCCAACTGTCTTGTCAATCATGCTCCCGGAATGGGCCATGACCTTCATGGCTACTTTTCCACCGTGTCAGAGGTATCGCGATCGATCAACCGATCGATCGGTACTGTTGGGGAATCTGTAAGCGTGTTCTCGGTAGTGGGCGCGGCTGTCGTGCCTGCATTTTCGCCCTGAACTGACCCTACATCGCCTGGTTCCCGCTTCAGACAACGCGCCAGCACGATGGTGATATTGTCCTCGCCCCCATTTTTGTTGGCGATCTGAATCAACTGTTTCCCCACTTCATCCAGATCCTCGAACTGCAGCACAGTCGCAAGCAACTCATGATTGCGAACTTTCTCCCACAGCCCATCGGAACAGAGGAGTAAAACATCATTGGGTTGCAGATCCTCTTCAAAGAGGTCAACCTCAATTGATTCATGGGCGGTCCCCAGTGAACGATAAATCAAATTGCGCTTCGGATGCGTATATATCTCGTCAGGCTCGATCTGCCCGTCTTCCACGAGCCGCGCCACCAGCGAGTGATCGCGCGTAATCGCGCGTATATTCCCATCGCGGATCAGATACGTGCGGCTATCGCCGACGTTCGCGAAATAGGCACGGCCACGGGCGATCAGCACTGCCGTCACGGTAGAGCCGAGACCGCGCGCATCGCGATGTTCCCGCCCATAGGCGACGATCATCTCGTTGGCCCGTTGCACCGCACGAGTCAGAAAGTTGCCGTAATGCTCGCTCTCGGCCGTCTCGGGTAAGACGACCGTCGATCGTTCGCTATCAGTTGCCTGTTTCAATTTTATCGTTGGATGGCTCCCGCTGGGCCCAAAGAGTGGTTCCAGTTCTGTAAGCATCGTTTGGATGGCCAGCGCACTGGCGCGATCGCCGGCGCGATATCCTCCCATACCATCGGCGACCACCAAAAGGGCGAGATCATCATCATTAATTGTCGCGGTATGGACGAGTTTCGCATCTTCATTGCGCTCGCGGATCATACCTGGGTCGGTCTGCGAGGTGGCGATGATATGGTACGCCATCGAAGGGGCCTCCTGATGCACTGTGCGGATGCGGCCAACAGGCGCGGCATAGGTTCATGTACGCTTATACGGTAGTCTACCACCCAACAGTTCGATCCTGCTAGAGTACCATCGGTCGCTGTGCTGGCGACGGCAACTCCCGGGCTCTCATGCCTCGAGTCGTGCGCGCACGGCTTCCGCCAACTGGGCCAGGCGTTCACCCGCAATCATCATGCCCAGTCGCGCCAGCAGTGCTGAGGGCAGGCCAGAAGATCGCAACTCCCAGCTGATGGTAAGATGCGTTCCCGTGGAAATCGGAATCAGTACGAACCCGATCTGTACGGGGATGGGATCACTCAGGGATCGTAGCGCGAGCGTATAGGGTGGTTCATAGCGGGTGATCTCGAGGATAATCTCGCGGTCAGGCAAGGCTGGTGGTGGTTCCTCGGTACGTATAAGGTGGTAGATCAGCCGCGCGCCTGGTTCCAGAGGACCAGATACCTCGAGCGTTTTCTCCCACGTACTGCTTGTTCGATGAGGGAAAGAGATTTCTTCGATTCCTACCAAATCCAGGAGAAATTCGGACGCGAGTAAACGATCAAACACGTGGTCAGGCGCGCGTGCCACGTCGATTGTTACATCCAATCGCATCCTCCGACCAGTCCTTCCCATGGTCCAATGGGCCATGCACTGTTCAATCTTTACCGATTCATGGGCGCTCGCGGTCAAGCAATGCGCGAATCATGGTGTGTGGTGCGCATATCTGCTGAGCGACGAGAGCTTTCCTCGATTGGATCGCGCTGATTACCGGGATGGGCGAGGGCGGCGCGATCATATACAGCTATCGTAGAGTGGGCTAAACCCCCATACTACGTATTAGTACGCTCAGAACGCGCCATTCGCTCACATCGCGTCATGGATTTTCCACATTCGTCACCATGATGTGGTACCCTGCTGAGGAGACCTGGCACCACGAGCGGTGGTGAATATGAAAGGGAGTAGCGGCGATGGTGAACAACGGCGATCACCGCCAGGAACCATTTCAGGAACCATTCCAAGTGGGCGCGATGCCATTGGATGTTGCGACGTTGGTCAGTGTTGCGCGATCATATCAGCCTGTAGCAGACCTGGATCCGCGAGTGGCTGATGCTGTCGCGGCCAGCGCGCAGTGGGTGGAAGAAGTCGTCACGGCGATCGAAAAACGCGAAAGTGAAGGTCATCCCGAAGATGTGCGGGCGTTGTATAGCATCAATACGGGATTTGGCGCCGCTGCCGGTCGCTCCGCGTTCCATAGCGCACATCTGACAAAGATCCTCTCCTATAATCTGGTGACGAGCCACGCGGCTGGTACCGGGGAATTTTTTGACGAAGAGACGGTCCGGGCCGCATTATTGATCCGAGCCCAGGCGCTGGCCCAAGGCTATTCGGGGGTCCGCCCGATCATCATCCAAAAACATCTGGATATGCTGAATCACCGCGTCTACCCCGCCGTTCCGATGAAAGGCTCGTTGGGAGCGAGCGGCGACCTGGCTCCGCTGGCGCATATGGCGTTGGCTATCGCCAAGCCACCTCCAGGCTGGCATGGGGATGATCTCGCGCGGGACTCGACCGGTGCCTCATCACCCGCCAACCCGCAATACCAGAGCGGTGAAGCCTTCGTCCCAACCGCGCCTGGATCCCGTCGTCATGAGGGAGCCGCCTTGCATCTCACTACTAACCGACTGACCGGCGAGCAAACCCTCTGGCGGCGGGTCAGCGGCACGGTCGCGCTCGCGCCGATTGGCGGCCAGATCGAATTGCGCGCCAAAGAGGGACTGGCCCTCAACAATGGCGCGACGTTCTCGGCTGCGGTCGCTGCCCTGACGCTCTATGACGCGCATCGTTTATTGGACCATGCGGAAATTGCTCTGGCCATGTCGTTGGAAGCGATGCGAGGATTCCGCGATCCGTTCTTTCCTCGCGTCCATGCCGTACGTGGCCACCAGGGCGCTGGCGAGACGGCACGCCGTGTGTTGCGCTATGTCGCGGGCAGCACCTTGCTTGACCCTGGCGATGAGGATGTGGATCCCGTGCGTATTCCACCGCAGGATCCTTATTCTCTCCGCTGCGCGCCGCAGGTTATCGGAGCGGTACGCGATACTTTGAAGTTTGTTGATGGCTTCATCGAGACTGAGCTGAATGCCGCTACGGATAATCCCTTGATTTTCCTGGATCTACCGCGCTCCTATAAGACGGTCTCGTGCGGCAATTTCCATGGCGAACCTATCGCCCTCGGAATGGACTTTCTGGGCATTGCCATCACCGAACTGGGGAGCATAGCCGAGCGGCGCATCTTCAAACTCACTGATTACCACTTTCCCACCAGCGTCCAGGAGATTGAGTATGGCTTGCAGGACTTCCTGATCGCCGAAGACGCAGAGACACGCGGGTTGAATAGTGGGCTGATGATCGCACAATATACGGCCGCATCGCTGGTTTCGGACTGTAAGACATTGGCGCATCCCGACAGCGTGGATTCGATTCCCAGCTCAGCGAATAAAGAGGACCATGTGAGCATGAGTTTGAATGCCGCCCGGCACGCGCGGGAAATTGTCGATAACATCGAAGCGGTGATCGCGATCGAGTTGCTCTGTGCGGCGCAAGCCCTCGATCTGCGCCGCGAGCAAAATCGTGCCGCTGGTACTCCATGGCGGCTTGGGAATGGTTCTGCGGCGGCATTTGCGATGATCCGTGACGCCGTGCCATATCGAGCTATCGACCGTGCGGTCTATCCCGATATTCGCGCTATGATCCACCTGCTCCGTTCGGGCGACATCTTGCGGGCGGTACGTGACGCAGTGCCCGATGGTCCGATGTCGGGGGAATGAGTCAGCTGACCCGAGTCTAGATTGTGTGCGGCCGCGGCAATCAATTGGCCCCGGATCCACCGCGTTCGGTGGCGCGCAGGCGGCCGGCACAGAAGCTCAAGATTGCCAGGCATGTTGCTTTGACGGTCATGTTGGCGACATCGCGTTGTGGGTCAACCTCAACGAAATCGATGCCCACGAGATCAGGCTGCTGGCCGAGGACGTAGAGCGCATCGGCGAGATCCCAGATCATCAGACCTCCCGGTCCTGATGCCGGGCAGCCAGGCGCCTGGGAGCGGTCTAACACATCCATATCCACGGTCACATAGACACCACCGGGCGCCTGGCGCGCTTGTGCCAATGCATCCGCCAGCACGGGGAGGATGCCGCGGCGTCGCACGGCTGGCATCGTATGGATGCCGATGCCAGCTTCCCTTGCCCAGTCGGCATAGACGACGCTATTGGCGAAAGCATGTATGCCAATCTGCGCGACATCTTCTCCCCGTATGGCTCCCGCTTCGATCGCCCCACGGATTGGTGTACCATTGTTCGGGCCGCCATCCAGCACGCGCACATCATGGTGGGCATCGAATTGCACCAGCCCGATTGGCATGCCGGCGACAGCAGCGCGGGCTACCAGCGCCGGCTTCGTGATGCTGTGGTCGCCGCCCAGGGTCATCACCAGCGGCGCGAGCGCATCCAGAGCGTGCAGGGCGGTACGGATGTGCTCATGGCTGGCGCGAACATCCAGCAAATCGAGAGCGATATCGCCGATATCCCGGACACGCAGCGGAGCCAGGTCGACATCACGTTCAGAATCATAGGTGCTGAAATCCAGCAATGTCTGGCGGATGGCCGAGGGGAGCAGGTAGGCTCCGCTGTGCGAGAGTGAGGCGCGCGAGAGCGGTGCGCCGATGATCGCGAGGTCGATCTGGCTGAGATCTTCGTGGCCATCCCAGGCGCGCACCCAATCTCCGGCACGTGGATTATTGGGATCGGGTATGGGGGTGCGGAAGGTAGCGCTGGGCGCGACCAGGTGGGGGATTGGGGACATGACGAAGCGTCCTTCCTTAGAAAAATATCTGCGAGGCTTGTGCATCACCGGAGATGCATAGCGGTTGACGAGGATCGCCATCGTGGTAACGATCGCTTACCTCAGCACGCAGGAACTGCCCACAGCATACCATCAAGAACTGCCCGGATATTCCCCCGTTGGTACGCGAATTTGTCGGGAGAAGCGGTAAAACAGCCTCCCCGCTCTTGAAAAATATTTGCGGAATTGCTATCGATGGGCATATCCTGGAGAGGAACACATCATGCAGGGCCTCGTCACCATCATTCTGCAAGATAAGGGTACATCATGAACGCTATGGATCATTCTTCCGCCTTGACACGACTGCGCGCTGAGGATGCTGTTGGACAGTTGCGCGCACGGTCTGGTGCCATGCGCGAACTGGGGAGCGACGCTGGTTCGCTGTTGCTGGATTGGGTAGACGCCATTCCCCACCTGCTGACCGCACCAGATGCACTGGCTGAGGTCGAAGCGGATGCGCGGGCGATATATGATCAGGGTATTCGACACATCATCTGGTCTGGTATGGGGGGGTCAGTACTGACCGTACAGGTGTTGCGCGCGTTGGGTTATGCTGGCGACGACATCATGATCTATCCCTTGAACAGTACTGATCCTGCTGCACTGAACCACTTGCTCCGGCAACTCGGCGCCGCGCATGGCATCGACCTGGCTCAGGTTCCGCTCGATGACCAGGTGATCCATGCGTTACTCAAAGATGTCGCTCTGTATGCGGTGGCCATGGGCATGACTTCGGAAGAACCCATCGCGCATCTGGAATGGTTTGGTGCCTTGCTCGACCGCGCCGACTTGCCGCGATCGGCGCATCTGCGGGTGTTAGCGCTACCAGACTCTTTTCTCGATCGCGAAGCCCAGGCTCATCATCTCCAGCGACTCTCACTGCAACTCGATGGCGCGAATGGCACCCCTGGCCGAATGAGCGCGCCGGGCACGCGCGTCTTTCTCCTTCCTGTGGCGATCGATCTCGTGCAACGAGGTGCCGCGCCCGGCACACTGCGAAATATCCTCGCCCGCGCCTGGGAGGCCTATGATCTAGAAGGCGCGTTGACGCACCCGTCGCATCATCCATTCACCCAGCTCGCGGCGGCACTCAGCGACGCGAGCATAGCGGGGTGCTGTAATCTGTACGTGCAAGTGCCACCTGGCTGGGATGCTCTCCGTTGGTGGATGGAGCAGCTTTTCGAAGAGAGCCTGGGCAAAGGCGGCAAAGGGGTCAGCATCTTTGCCGATCAACCCGTCTTACCCCGGAACGTTGGCGCGCCAGGTTCTGGAGCGGTACGCCTCACGATTACTCTGTCGTCGGAGGTAGCGCCGAACGATCCGGGTACTGTACTGCTGCAGCAACCGCTACTGGCAGAGGGTGATCCCACTCTGCGCCTGGCCGGGCTGGCGGCGATCATGCTGGGCCTCCAATTGACCGTAGCACTGTACGGCTACCTCCATGAGATCCGCTTCGTCGGTCAACCGGCAGTTGAAGATTACAAAGCGCGCGCCCGTGAACTGCGCTTAGCCGGCAATCCGTTGCTCGCCATCGAAAGGTCCGGCGCCACTGAATGGTCCAACGCCACCGACACACTGGATGGTGTGACGGGTGGTATGGATCAACTTTCCCTCTATACAATGGCGTCAAATGATGGTCAAGATTCCCGGGCTCGCTCTCTCCTGAGCCGACTTCAGACAGCCCTGGCTACGCAACCCCGGTATCTGGATATCACGATCAATGGTATCGTCTCAGCTATCGCTTTGACTGAACTTGAACAGGCTGCGCTGTATCTCGGCAACGCCGTTCTCCATATCCCGGTAAAATTGCGCGAAGCGCCCGCCGCGTATCATTCCACCGAGCAGAGTGAGATGGATGGGCCGCCAGGTGTCCTGAGCATCCGCCTCCTCGCCCGACGCCACCAATCCATCCTGGCGGGCGAGTTCGACGCGATCTTTCTGGAAGCCCAGGGGGTCGGGACCTGGCAGGCGATGTCCAATCAGGGGCGTTCCTGTATGCTTTTCGTCGGTGCAGGGGACCTCGACGAACTGGCCACCAACGTCGCCGCCATCTTGCGCGCGATCGCCCAGACGTCATAATCCAGGCGAGGTGGTCCACAGGCAGGGGACTGCTCCGCCAGTCCAGTACGAGGGGGTGCTGTCGAAACAGACAGCACCCCCTCGTACTGGACTGGCGCCGGACATTCTGGCTTCTGGCTACAGCATCGATGTGCTGGCAGCAAGGTTATGGGATGGATGGCTGTGGCAATGACACCGGCGATGTGCCTTGGCTCACTGTGGCGCAGGAACTCGCGGTGGTTGGCCATTCCGTTGGTACAATGGCGAGCTGATCCTTGCCATCTACATCGATCGCAATCCGCGAGCCAGGTGGAAACTCGCCACGTAAGATGCGCTCTGCCAGCGCATCTTCCAGCATCCGCTGGACCACGCGCCGCATTGGTCGAGCCCCATATTCCGGATCATGACCCAACCGTGCAATCAGGTCGCGGCCCGCGTCAGAGACACTGAGTAGCAGGTGCAGACTCGCGACCCGGCGAATGATGCGATCGACCATGAGATCGGCGATCTGACGGGTCTGTGTCGGCGAATGTGGGGTGAAGATGATGACGTCGTCGAGACGGTTCAAAAATTCAGGGCGGAAGATCTCCTTGATCGCCGGGAGAATCTGTGCTCGCAGCAACTCTGCCCGTGCGGTCTCCTCATCGCCATGGGCAAACCCCATCGCGCCGTGACGCAAGCCGACCTGGGCACCGAGGTTCGTCGTCAGGATGATGACGGTATTGCGAAAATCGACTTTACGGCCCTTGGCATCAGCCAATTGACCATCTTCCAGGATCTGCAGGAGCAAGTCGTAGACCCGATGGTGCGCCTTCTCAATCTCATCGAACAACACCACGGAATAAGGACGACGCCGGACCATCTCGGTCAATTGACCGGCTTGATCATAGCCGACAAAGCCGGGAGGCGCGCCGGTGAGACGGGCGGCAAAGTGCTGTTCCATGAACTCCGACATATCGAAGGTGATCAGCGCGTTTTCGTCGCCAAATAACACCTCGGCCAGTGCCCGCGCCAATTCGGTCTTACCTACACCAGTTGGGCCGGCAAAGACAAACGACCCTATCGGGCGACGATGATCGCGCAGTTCCGTGCGTGACCGGCGAATAGCTCGCGCGATCGCGTTGACCGCATCGGTCTGGCCGATGACTCGACGATGAAGATCCTCTTCGAGATGCATGAGGCGTTCGGTCTCCGCATCCTTCAACTTCTGCACGGGGACGCCAGTCCAGGCCGCGACCACTGTGGCGATAGTTTCCTCATCGACCACGGGGGCGGTCTCGATCGCGTGGCGTGTGCGCCAACTGTCTTCGGCCAGTGTCAGTTTGGTGCGTAGGTCGCGTTCTTCGTGCCAGAGCGTCACGGCCAGCGCGAAAGACTCTGCTTCGATTGCCGCCTCTTTGTCCTCATGCAGGCGATCCAGCCGTTCGCGCGAGGCGCGGATCTCGGCGGGCATGACGCTGCGGCCCACACAGAGCCGTGCCGCCGCCTCATCGAGCAGGTCCACCGCTTTATCTGGCAGCTGGCGATCTTGAATGTAGCGCGCCGAGAGCGTCACCGCCGCGCGCAATGCACCGGGAGTGATCTCAACATGATGGAAACCCTCATAGTTCGCGCGCAGCCCTTCGAGAATCGCCAGAGTCTCTTCATGTGAGGTCTCGCGGACGACGATCGGCTGGAAGCGTCGTTCGAGGGCGGGGTCACGCTCGATGGTCTTACGATAATCATCGAACGTGGTCGTCCCGACGCAGCGAAACTCGCCGCGTGCCAGGATCGGTTTCAGGAGATTGGCCGCGTCGACAGATCCTTCCGCGACGCCTGCGCCAATCAAGGTATGCAACTCGTCAACGACGATGATCAGATTTTTGACGGCGACAATCTCAGCGACGATCTTCTTGAGCCGTTCCTCAAAATCGCCGCGATACTTCGTCCCGATGGTCAAAAGCCCGACATCCAGGGCGACAACACGGTAGCCGGAGAGGTGCTCTGGCGCGAGCCCAGCGACAATCCGTTGCGCGAGCCCCTCAACAATCGCCGTCTTGCCGACGCCAGCTGGGCCGATCAAAACTGGATTATTTTTCATGCGGCGCGATAATACCTGCATCGTCCGCTCCAGTTCATCCTCGCGCCCAATCAGTGGATCGAGTTGTCCCGCCAATGCGGCGGCCGTCATGTCACGGCTGACCATATTCAGGGTTGGGGTCATTTGGTAACGCTGAGTCTGTTCCGCCGCAGACGCCAGGCGATGCTGCCCATTGCGGCCAATGTGGAGGATTTGCTGGCGAGCCCGGTCATGAGTAATCGCGAAGCTCTCCATAATGCTGGCGGCGATTCCCTCATGCTCGCGCAGTAAGCCGAGCACGAGGTGTTCAGGCCGGACCTCGCCGTTGCGGCCAGGCGCCATCCTGGCTTCCAGGACGGCAAATTCCAGGGCATGTTCAGCATTCGCGTCGTAAGAGTGGTCTCGGATAACTCGATTCGTCGAGTTCCCAATGACGAATTCGACGGCTTCGCGGAGTTCTTTGGGAGCAACGCCCAGCGCTTTAAAGAGCATCGTCACGATGGGGTCATCGATCTCGAGGACACCCAGGAGGACATGTTCGGTGCTGATAAAGCGATGATTCAAGCGTGATGCGCTGATACGCGCCTGCTCCAGTGCACGTACCACATCTGGCCCATAGTGTTGCGGTTCCATAGCTGTGTCAGCCCTCCTGGGCAAGCTCGTGAGGAGCGGAAACTCATGAATGTATGCATGAGCGGGCACCGGGTCAATGCTATCCGGCTGTCAACGTCTGCTGCAAGATCTCAGCATCTGCCTTGGCTAGGAATAATCGCAAGTTATGCGCCAACGGCAGATGCGCTCATAACGTTGAGCTTGTCTGGTAGGTTTTTTGAGAGGGAGATAGGGAGCGATCTAAGCGTCGTTGGGGTCTGTAGGCAAGTGCAGCCCCACCGAAGGGTCCGGCGCGGTGGACATGACCTCCGCCAGTCGCGCCCAGTCGCGACGGCCAAGCAGCTGATCCAGCCAGAGCGCGGCGTCGTTCCGCTTAAATTGCTCATTCAGGCGGCGTTCTAACATCAGTCGATCCGCATCTGGTCCAAAGAGCGCGCCGAGGATCGCCAGGCGATCGATCCGGGCGCGGACAGCTTCGACAATCCGCCAATAGGGACCTTGTTGACCATCGATCAGGGTACCACGGGTATACGACGTCACGGTCGGCAAGAAATCGATCAATAGTGTATCGATAAACAGATCATTGAGCAGGCCACCACGTTGCAGCGCAGAACCCGCGCTCCAGTGCACCAACCGCATACCCGCCCGCATTTGCCGTCCATCCCAATCGGTCGCGCAACAGCAGTTGAGAAGTTCATGTGCGAGTTGCGCCCGGAACATCGGCGCTTCACTCGCGGTCGAGATGAGCAAGGTTTTCGCGACCTGCTGCACGCCAGCAATCGGCGCGAGATAGATGAATGTGACTGCTTGTTTACCTTCCAGGAGATGCGGATCACTCCCACCCAAGCGTTTTCGCGCTTCCTCCAAGAAGTGTTCTGGAAAAAGCACATAAATACTCGGCATGCCAGCGACACTGGTTGCATACCAGTGTCGCTGGTTGGAACCGAGCAGTGCCGGAAACGCGTGTGTCAGTTGGGCCAGTAACTCACCAGCAAGAACATAGATGGGCCTTAAGGACGCTTGTCGCATCCACGGCCACTGACGTGTCATTTCGCCCCAGTACTGTACGATTGCTGTGACCGCCGCTTGCACTTCTGGGCTATCCGCTGGTGGTTCACCTGGTAGACTTTGCATGACCTTGCCTCATATTGGGGATCCTGAGAATGCACAGTGTTCGCGACGTTGTTGCCGTGCACGATCTCTCATTAGATTGTATAGTGAGTGAACAATGCTGATCCCCATTGGACACTGGATCCTACTGGTGCTACGCTCGCGACGTGTGTGGGACAGGTGTATCTGTACGATAAAACCGCACGGCGGTGCTTGCGCGGTGCGTGCCAGTATTGTAACGATGCAAGGAGGTTCCTGCCATGCCTATCCACGAGGATCCGTAGCATTACTGAGCCGTCCGCGCAGGCCGTCGATCCTGGTGATCATGGGGTCCCTGGACCGGTTGGAGGCTGCGGACCTGGTGACTGCGTGGCAAAATAGGCATGGTGCCACATGGTGAGAACCCAGTGAGTAAGCCAGTCAGCGGATTAGGTTTGCTCTCTATGCGGAAGGATGAGTTTTTACGGTAAAAATACATGATCTGCGCCAACCGACCGAGCGCGCGTTCTTGATGGCAGTTGAAGCTGAACGGGCCGAGAGTCCATGGGGCGCGGAAGATTCACTCGAAGAACTGGCATCGCTTGCCAGCACCGCCGGCGCCGAAGTCGTTGGACGCGCCATCCAAAGACTGGAGTACGCCTCGCCACAGGCCTATTTCGGGAAAGGTCGCGTCCAGGAGGTTGCGCGGGAATGCGCGGCGCTGGATGTCTCTCTCGTGATTGTGGATGATGAACTGAGTCCGGCCCAACAACGACATCTCGAAGAGGCTCTGGAGCGTCGCGTCCTCGATCGCACCGCGATCATTCTGGATATCTTCGCGCAGCACGCCCATACGCGTGAAGGGCAACTGCAGGTGGAACTGGCGCAATATGAGTATCAGTTGCCGCGGCTGATCGGCAAAGGCGCCGCGCTCTCGCGTTTGGGTGGTGGCTCGCGGGGCGCGGCGGGAGGCACGGGCGGCGCCATCGGCGCGCGCGGCCCTGGTGAAACGCGCCTGGAGATCGACCGCCGCCGCGTCCGCGCGCGCATCGCGGCCCTGCGTCGCGAGCTTGAGGAGGTCCGCGCGCAACGGACCCAGCAACGCCGGTTGCGTTCTTCGGGTGATTTGCCGGTCATCGCGGTAGTGGGATACACCAATGCGGGCAAATCGACGCTCTTTAACGCCCTGACCTCGTCCAATGTCCTGGCGGAAGATAAACTCTTCGCCACACTTGACCCCACAACCCGCCATCTCACTCTGCCCAGTCACCAGGAGATTCTGCTGACTGACACCGTCGGTTTTATTCAGAAACTCCCGACCACCCTGATCGCCGCGTTTCGCGCGACGCTCGAAGAAGTGAGCGAGGCGGATATCCTCCTGGAAGTCGTGGATATCACGCATGTCAACGCCGTCGAACAATCCGAGACCGTCAACAAAGTGCTCGGCGAATTAGAGGCCGGTGATAAACCGCGTGTGACGGCCTTGAATAAGATCGACCTGCTGGAGAACCCTGGCGAGATCGACACCTCACTCTTCCCCAACGCTGTCCCGGTCTCGGCATTGACCCGGGACGGTTTCGTGGAACTCCGTGAGATGATCAGTCGAGTTGCCTCCGCGACCATGGAGACGATCCGGGTGATGATCCCATACGAACGAGGTGACCTGGTCGAAATCTTCCATCGCCGCGGCCGGGTCCGTATCGAGCGGCATGACGAAGATGGCACTCACATCATGGGATATTTGCCACCGCATTTGCGCAGTATGTTTCAGCCATTCAATACGCAGACTGCTGGCGAATCACTCGCTACCAGTCAGCGGGATTGAACAGAACGTATCGGCATGTGCCAGGGCGACGATGACCTGGCACATGCCGATAGCTCTGTGATGCAGCGCTACGCTTGCATCGTATACATCTCTCGCACCCCATGTGCTCAACATTCAGGCCTGCTGTGTCTCCAGATAGATCATCAGCGCCATAGCGTCGAGGCGCATAGAATCGTCCGGTGATCCCAGGATTTTGATTGCGCCTTGCATGTAATTCGAGGCGGGGTTCGCGTCACACCAGAAAATGTTGGCGAGATCTTCACTCGTGCCACGGAGGATCACGTCGGCCGTCGCGGGGCTACCGGTTGCCACCGCGACCTCGGCGCCTTTAATCGTAAGAGTAAAGGACGCGGCATTATCGATCGCCTCGATGGCGATGACACAATGCCAACCATGGAGCGCTTTCTGTACACGGGCAATTTTCCGCGCCTCCGCGATATAGTCATCGAGTGCGGCGCGCAATTCGTCGGGAGTCGCCATGCTTAACCCCTCACGTCAAAGCAGCTAATACTTCATCGGCGGCGCGTTCGCCCGAGCGGATTGCGCCTTCCATATAGCCATTCCAGATCGGCGATGTCTCGGTTCCGGCCCAATGCAGCCGGCCACAGGGAGTGAGCAGATCCGCACCGAAGCTCGTCCAGACCCCCGGCGGCATGAAGCCCGCATAGCCGCCACGCGAAAATTCTTCGCGCGCCCAGATCTGTTCGAAGTATTCAGTTGGGATCGCAGCGGCGGGGCCAAAAAATTTCTCAAGTGTGGTCAGCACCAGTGCGCGCCGTGTCGCTGGGTCACTGTCTGACCATTGCCGCCCCGCGTCGCCTTCCATGAAGCCCAGCAGGATGCCTGGCTGGCCCGATGGTGGCGAATTATCAAAGGTCAGTCCAAGCGCATCCTCATCGCTCAGCACTTGCCCAGAGAGGCCAGCGGCGCGCCAGAAGGCTGTGGGATACAGACACTGCACCTTGATGACCGTACCCATAGGCATGCGCTGCGTAAGTTGATCGCGCCGCGCGGGCAATGGCGGGTGATAGCGGATACGCCCCGCCAATGTGGGGGCCATTGCCAGGATCGCGCGCTGTGCCGTCACCAGTGTATCGCCCGCATCGATGCGTACCCCCATGTCATCCTGGGAGATCATCCGTACCGGGGCATCTAAGAGAACCCGGTCACCAAGTGCGTCGGCGATGCGGTTGGCGAGTGTCTGCGCGCCTTCGTAAAAACGCCGTTCCTGCGCGCCGCGGGTTACACTCACCAATTGGTTCAAATTGCCAGCGGAATGCACATAAAACAAAAAATGCAATAGCGAAAGGTCGCGTGGCTCGACGCTGAAGACGGCGCGGACAACCTGCGTGAGCAAGATGCGCACAGCGCTATCCTGCACATGGCTCTCCATCCAATGCTGAACGGTCTGCGCGTCCCAGCTTGCCGCGTCGTGCGCTGTCCAGGGGGTTGCCAGCGGCACTTGCTGGGCCATGAGGTTGAGCTCCAGCAGCATTTCGACTGTAGCCATCGCCACCTGTGGATCCGCCGTAGGGATCGCCCCGGTATACTGGTGTCGTTCCCCCTGGCGTATCTCGATATTTTCGCCCGTGTCATAGGTCGGAAAGGTCTTCAAGCCCAAATCCAGTGCCAGTGCCTCAATGTGATCTTGCGTTGGGCCAATCCATTGGCCGCCCAGGTCGATCGGCGTGCCATCCGCTGCCAGCCTGGTATACGTCTTACCACCCACCCGACCGCGTGCTTCAAGCACGACGACGGATCTGCCGGCGGCGGCAATGACGCGGGCTGCCATCAGTCCCGCCAGTCCCGCGCCGATGATTGCGACATCTGCGACATGCTCTTCGATAATATCAGCCGGATCCATGGTGGTAGACGCTCCCATCCTGTCGCGAATTTTACACATCCCAGCATACATTTGTCCTTGCATGATACCATACGTGCGATTGATACCGGACTATCCGGAAAGCGTGTCATTTTGAGGAGGATGCCGTTGAACCTTGATCAGAGTGGCGGACTGGCGCCTCGCCCCACCCCCAGTTTGCGGCGCGTCTTGCGATTCCGTACGGTATTAAGCACAAGTGCTGGATTATCCTACGCCGCGATCAGTTTTCTGGGCTGCGTGCTCGTCGCATCCTCGGTCGCGGGCGATGGAGCGTGGCTCGCCATTTTGATCGCCGGGGCGTTGGCTTTGCTTGCTGCGACGTGTTTCAGCGAACTCAATGCGCTTTATCCCACGGCTGCGGCAATCCGGCTCTATATCAAAGCCGCATTCAACGAGCGTACCTCGCTTATCATCGCGTTTACCTACACCATCACGATCGTCGCAGTAATTGCCGCTGATAGCTATGTCGTCGGTAGCGCCATCTCCTATGCCACCACAGGCACGCCCCTGGGAGCGATTCCGACGGTCATCTGGATCCTGGTCTTGCTGGGGCTGGCAGTGTTGGCGAATGTGCGCGGCATCCGCATCGCCGGAACTTTGCAGGATGTCACTACCTATGCCCTCCTTATCTCCGCCGTGGCGATCAGCGCGATTGGGTTACTGACGCATGGCGGCCAGCTCCATACCCCACTGGCTGGCCTGGGTGACCCTGGTGGCCTCTTCAATGCCGTCGCCGCCGGTGTCTTTGTCTTCTCGGCGTTCGAGTGGGTGACGCCCCTCTCGGAGGAAGTCACTGATGCTTCTTTGATACCACGCGGCATGTTCGTCGCAATCGGTGTGCTCTTTGTCGCCTATGGACTCTTCACAATCGCGACCACCCATCTGCTCAGCATCCCCGATCCTGCACATCCCGGTACGTATATGTTGCCGCATGCTGTACAGATCTCCCCCTATCCGCAGATGTTGCTGGCTGTCGCGGCGCTAGGCGCGCCAGGCAAATGGTGGATGTTGGTGGCGACGCTCTTCACCGGGGTGAT
>DAIDHM010000119.1 GCA_027459705.1 Ktedonobacteria bacterium
GGAGGTATCTGGACATGGCTCCCTATTGGGCCTGGAAACGCGCCCATCCCGTCCAACCTCCCCTCTTCTAAGCCGTCCATCCCGTTCCCTTATCTGGCCTGCTGATCTTGGGTAAAGTACAGACCTTTCCGGACGTGACCAGCGTACGATGTAGTTCACCATCATGATAGCATAAACTTATGCCTCTTTGGTGTTCAAACCGAAAGGATCGCTCGCCCACCTACATCCATCGCTCCATCCACTTTCCTACCCGAGCTACCTGGCGTCGCCTGTATATGGTATGCTGATCGCGACATACGTACGCTGCTTGTGTGTGTCTGGAAAGGATTCGGCCCATGACCAGCCCCGATCCGATCAAAGAGGGGAGCCTGGTGGAGGTTCGCCAGCGCCGTTTTGCCGTCGTTGAGGTCCGCGCCAACGCGCTGCCCCATGACGCATTGCGCGGTGTCCAGGCGCCGCAACAGGTCGTCGCGCTCACTTCGGTCGAAGACGATGCCTATGGCGAAGAGCTGGAAGTCGTCTGGGAATTGGAGCCAGGGGCGCGGCAGATCGATGCGTTCGTGCCACCGACTCCTGATGGCTTTGATGAACCAGAGCGGCTGCGCGCTTTCCTGGATGCGGTGCGTTGGGGCGCGGCCGCCTCCGCCGACCGCCATCTGCTGCTCGCGCCGTTTCGCAGCGGCGTCCAGGTTGAGGATTATCAGCTGGACCCGGTCGCGCGGGCCATCCGCATGCCGCGCGTGAACCTGCTGATCGCCGATGATGTCGGCCTTGGAAAGACCATCGAGGCCGGGTTGGTGGCCCAGGAGTTGATCCTGCGCCACCGCGTCCGGACGGTGCTGGTGGTCTGCCCCTCGGCCCTCCAGGTGCAGTGGCGCGATCAGATGCGCGACAAATTCGGACTGGAATTCCGCATCGTCGATGCTGAGTTGATGCATGACCTGCGCCGGTCGCGTGGGCTGCACGTCAATCCGTGGCAGCATTTCCCGCGCCTCATCACCAGCATCGACTGCCTCAAACGCGACCGACCGCTCCGGCTCTTCCGCGATCTGCTACCCGGTGAGGATGAATCGCCCTACCCGCGCCGCTTCGATCTGCTGATCGTCGACGAGGCGCACAACATCGCCCCCGGCGGACGTGGGCAGTATGCCGTTGATTCGCAGCGCACGCGGGCGATCCGGGCGCTGGCTCCGCATTTCGAGCATAAGCTCTTCCTCTCCGCCACACCGCATAATGGCTATCCCGAGAGTTTCACGGCGTTGCTGGAATTGCTGGACGACCAGCGCTTCGCCCGCGGGATCACGCCGCCGCGCGACGCGATGCAGCGCGCGATGGTCCGGCGGCTGAAGTCCGAGTTGGATCGCCGCTGGGATGGCTCGGCGCGCTTTGCCCAGCGCCAGCTCAACGCCCTGACCGTCGCGTACACATCCGACGAGATCGCTGCCTATGGGGCGCTGCGGCGCTATGTGGCGGCGCGGTTAGAGGCGGCGACGGGGGTGGAGCGCATGGCGATGGAATTTGTCGCCAAGTTGCTGAAGAAGCGCTTTTTCTCTTCGCCCGCCGCCTTCCAACGGACGCTGGCGTGCCACACACGAACCTTGCGGAATGTGCCCAGGGGCTCCGCCCCTGGACCCCGCTCAAGGGCACGGCCCTTGAGAATCCCCTCATTTTAGCGATCGTTTCTTGACACCACACTACATCGGTGTGGGTGAGAAGGATCATCTCTGGACGCAAGCCTATTATGTCGGGATCGCAGGAAATGTCTCCGCTGAAGTGATTCGTCGATATATTACCGAGTGCCCAGGCAAATGCCCGTCTACGGACGGTCGGCGCTCTCCTCGCTATCCCCTAGAAGAGGATGGGAATTCCCGCTCTGTTCTTTAAGCTAAGAAGTTATAACTTTTTCGCCTGAAAGATGGCAACTATAACTGCTACCTTTCAGGTGAAAAAGTGAGTAGATTTGTCAATCAGGCCTTAATGTGCAAGTCCTCCACTGGACATCAGATTACCGTTCAATGCATCAAAAACTTCGTAAACTCTTTGTGTGGTGATAGAATTACCTGGTGTGCCACTAAATATTGCTTTGTTATTTAAGATTACCAAGTAATACATTTTACTTGGCGGGAGATTGAGTGCAATCGGTAACACGCTATCAATTTTGCCACCGGATAAAAGCTGAATACTGGCTATATTAGGTTTACCAATAAGCTTCGCATGAAAAATCCCATCTTGCGCAGCTACGAAACCTTGCACATCTTGTATACTAATTGGAACAGATCCTGTAGAAGTTCCTGAGTTTGTACTTTGTGACACAGAAATCGCAGGTACGCCCTGTACCTCACTCGTTGGGAAAGGAAGAGGTGTTGTAGTACTTACCAAAGCTGCAGATACATGGGGTGTATTCTGCATAAGAGCATTGCCAATAACAATTACAAACAGACAAGAAACAAACATTGAAACAATCGTAACGCTGAATAGCCTAGTAAACCACAGCAACGTAGACTTAGACATCAGTATTCCACCTTTCTAACCTTGAAGAAAACACTATCGAGAATGGCCGCCAGCCCTAAGCAGACAAACGGAGCGCCCGCGCTGATTGGCTGAACCAGGAATCCGCGTAGCCAAGAGTGTCTCAATCTGCTGGCCGGTCGATCTCCGTGGTTGGAAAGAGATCATCCCCTTGTGTCTGTCGGTGTTGTTGATCGCGTTGTACTTGTTGGATAGAGCGCCCTGGCGTTGGCAGATCTTCTGGCATGGTGCCACCCAGATCGGCGATAGCCTGGCGCACGACTTGCCCCACTTGCTGATGGGTCGCGTTGGCGGCCTCTTTCCCCTGGATACCCTCGCGGCGCAGCTTTTCTTCGGTTTGGGTGATTCTGAACCAGTTAGCGGCAAGTTCGGTGCTTCCCATATGATCAAGAATGGCTTGTCCTGGGCGCAAGGCCTTGCGAGCAGCGATAGCGCGCGCTGTTTCGCCATTGTACAGCCCCTTGTAGCCATGGTCATTGAAGAGAGCAAAATCGCGGGAGGTAACGACGCCAGCATCGTGGGCGGCGGCCTGGAGATCCAGATTGCCATCAGTAACTCGTTGGCGCATAACCAGGCGTCGCTCGTCCTCGGTCATATCTTCGATGAGTTGCTGTTCTGAGAGTTCATCGTGCCGGGTCCGCACGGCAAAGTAGGTTTGCCCGCGCGCGACGGCTGGCTTACGGGGATCGGCATTCTGGACCACCAGATAGCACGCATAGCGCGAAAGGTGGACTGAACCGATTTCCCGCTGCGCGCCTGAGCCGATTGTAACCATATCCGAGGCGTCTCGGAAATGGTCGGCAACACTTTGCCCGCTTTGCTCGCAGGCAATTTTCGCTTTCTCGACGACACCAGGAAATACTTGATAGTCGCGATAGCCTAACGCCGTGGCCAGTTTACGCGACGACCAGTATTCATTGCCATGTTCGTCTTCTTCGCGGATCTGCTCAAAAATAGATTGACGTGGCATGGGATCTCCTCTCCGTGCGCTCAATTTCACTGCGTGCCGCGCGCTGACTCAACAACCACTGTATTGGCTACCAGCCTGATCCTACCGAGAGAGTATGGTGATAGTGCCAGCGGCGCTCTAAGAACTCCTGGTCGCACCATCCTCCGGTTGGCTGCTGTCTTCCAATAAAAGCCAGCCATATGCCACAGAAAATTATATGCGCAATCGCAACATTAGCAAGGATCCAAGTACTATGAGAGATCTCCGCGCTCGGGAGCGCGGTAAACCCAGAATCTCCCTGTGCTTTGAGTCTGGTCAAGTTGGAGTAGACGATGATGCGCGGTAGATCTGGCCGGTGATTGATGTTGCCAGAATGGGCCGGGTGGATGACAGTGTCGGTTTTCACCATGGCGACCGGATCAAAGACCCGTTCGCGAGAGTAGGACCAGACGCCGACGCGCACAGGCACCTGGACGATCGGCGTTCCCACCATCGCGGCTTCCACGCTGTCTTGCGCTTGCACGGTGTGTTCACGCCCACGGTGCGGACAGCGAATCGCGCGCATCATGCACTCACATCCGGCAGACTGGTCAATAGCCCTGTCAAATCTTCGCGTAAACGGCGTAATTCATCCTGATGTTGCGCGGTCAAGCGGTGCAGCACCGCTTCGCCATTGGCGGCCAATTGCACGCGGACCACCCGCCGATCTTCTGGGTCCGCTAATCGCACCACCAGACCAATCGTCACCGCCCGATCCACCAACTGAACGAGCGCGTTGTGGTGGAGTTGCAGCGCCTCGGCTAATTCACCTACGGTAGCCCAGTCTCGCCCGGGCATCCCTTTGATCGCCAGGAGCATCTGATGTTGTTGGGGTGTCAGTCCTTCTTGATGTGCAGCCAACTCGCTAAAGCGCAGAAATTGGCGCAAGGCCCGACGGAAGCGCGCGAGCCGTTCGTATTCATTTTTTGAGATGCTCATGCTTCTCCTTTCATTGCCTCCATCGTATAACATTGAGCTTCCATTTCCTTCTCCTCGCGACCCGGCTCTCTCTCCTGTACGTTGTGCTATTATATCATCATGTGATATTATCACATCGTGACTATAAATGAAGGAGTTGCAGCTACGATGTCGCTGACAGATATCGATACACCTTTAGCCGAAGATCCACCTCCCCAACATCTCACTGGTCTTGCGCCGCCTGCCAGTAAGCCAGCGCAAGAATTAGCCGATTTCACGACGACCCATCGCCTGATCTTCACTGGTGCGTTGGCGCTCGGCATCGGCGTGCTCTGTGCCTTTATCGCCATCGTGTTGATGACCCTCATCGGCTTTATCACGAATCTCGTCTATTATCAGCGTATCGCGACCACGCTGATTTCTCCTGATGGGAATCGGCTTGGCTGGTGGGCAGTGCCCATTCCGATCATTGGCGGTCTCATCATTGGGGTGATGGCCCGTTATGGCTCGGAACGTATTCGCGGTCATGGCATCCCCGAGGCAATGGAGACAATCCTGGTGGGCGGCAGCAAAGTGGAGGTGAAACTGGCTGTTCTCAAACCCATCTCATCGGCCATCTCCATTGGAACTGGCGGTCCCTTTGGCGCGGAAGGGCCGATCATCCTCACCGGCGGGGCCATTGGGTCGCTGGTGGGGCAATACTTTCACCTGACCGCGGCAGAGCGCAAGACCCTCCTGGTGGCCGGCGCGGCAGCTGGCATGGCCGCGACCTTCAATGCACCCATCGCATCCATTTTCCTGGCGGTGGAATTATTGCTCTTCGAGTGGAAGCCGCGCAGCCTCATTCCGGTGGCCTTAGCCAGTGTCGTGGCAACTGTTGTGCGGCGGCACCTGATCAGCGCCGCGCCTATGTTTCCGCTGGGCAGCGGGCCGGCGCTGGGCACGTCGGGGCTCCTGGCCGCCGCCGGTGTAGGCATTGTCGCGGGCGGATTGGCCTGGGTGCTGACGTTGGGCGTCTATGGCGCGGAAGATGTCTTTCGCAAGCTCCCGATTCATTGGATGTGGTGGCCAGCGCTTGGGGGCATCATCGTGGGCGTGGGCGGGGTCTTCTTTCCGCGCGCGTTGGGTGTCGGCTATGACACCATTGGCGCCGAGTTGCACGGCAACTTGCCCCTGGACGTACTGCTTGGCGTGATTGTGGCCAAGGGCTGCATCTGGTGCATCGCCCTGGGATCCGGCACATCGGGGGGCATTCTGGCTCCCCTGTTGCT
>DAIDHM010000122.1 GCA_027459705.1 Ktedonobacteria bacterium
AGCATAACGACGCTGGACAGAACCGTCGGATCCGAAACCGAAAACGGTCCATTCGCCATCCTGACAAACATAGAAAACCAGCGAACCAGATGTGGTACCATCTACCCCTAACCCAGTACAGGTATAATAATCGCCTTGCAAGATCAGGGTATCGACTTCCACGGCATAATGATTGCCAAAGGCCGCCGGTACCGCATTCTTCGCAATGAGTGACATCTCATCGATATACTGTATATTCGTACGCTCCATGACGACACCCTGAGGGCTGCAACGATGCTGATCGCGGTCATACCAGGCGAAGTGTTGCGGTTGATCACAGGCCGGAGCGACCGCGTGATACGACGTGGGCGTATATGATTGCGTAATGTACAACGAAAGGAGATGCGGAAAGAATATTGAACTGAGCGTAAAAAGCAACCCGCCAAACTGTACAACTAACTCCATAGTTGTTAGTGTACGAGGCCCGAGTATCGATCGCCGAGACATATCGCGCGGACGATGTTGAGGATTGGGAGCTGGCAGAAGGTGTTCCTGACTACGGGCGCGAGCAGTGATAATCGGGGCATCCCCAGCAGGAGCATTCGTTGAGGTAAGCAATGCGGCGACACACGAATCGGCGTCCTTCCAGCGAACCGTCATCACCCACGGCCCATTTTGAATAGGCGAGGTATCACGTTGGATGAGAATGTGGCCCGCGCACCGAAACTGCAAAACTATGGACTGAAATTCGCTATGCCACCGATCGTCTCCAGATAGCACGACACAATACGTGGTATCGTCCAGTTCACTCTCGATAAAATCTGCTTGATCGACCCACACCACCCGTTCACCATGCTGCCGTAATCCGACAATGAGATCACGCGCATCATTGTCGCCCTGCTCCGCGACCACCAGCCAGCGTTGTTTCGGCCACTGTTCTTGCGATTCTTCACGGGTGGTGAAGACTGGCATTTGATCTTGGGAGAGAGTGCGGAGCGGCAAACCACCATTATTGGCGATCAGAGTATGTACAGTCGCTGCACGTTGTTGAAATTCAACCTGGCGATCCGCCGTAATACGTCCCGCCTGCATGGCATTGGGAGGTTCCGACCAGATGATCTTCTCTGTCGCTGAAATGAGCATGTATCGAGGAGGTTCTTTGCCATCGGCCGCTCCTGGAATCATGATCCAGGCCAATGACTCCCGCCAGGGCGAAAAGGAGCTATTTGCTTGTTTGGGATATGGTTTTGTGCCATCGCGATATACGACCATCGCGGGAACTTTCAGGCGGCGGATCGCTTCAGAGATGAGAAACACGTAGAGCAGGATTATTCCTCCAACCAGAGCGAAAACGCCGCCAATAAGGATGCGATCAATCATGGCATGCTGAGGGATTTGCGTCACGCTGATGAAATAATACGCGAGCAAGGCAATTGGGATACCGACCCCCATGATGCGCGAGAGGTAATACCACCCGCTACGATTGAGTCGCTGCACAAGGCCAATGGGCTGCTCCAGGTCGCGAAATGGCGTCACTGACGGTTGCTGGTGAGGGGGTAAGATCGGTGCAGCCAACGCATCACGCAGCGTAAGACGCTTGATTGCATGGAAAGATCCATCCCACCCACGGGCGTTAGGAACGGCAGTTCGCCGATGCCACCAACCACGCGGGCGATGGAGAGTCGCTGCTTGTAATGTAGCGGCTAACGGATCTGCCGAAGCGGTGCGATTCGCGTTGACGAAAGGCGCCTCACTGCTTGGAGTCCGCTCTATTAGAGACCGTAAAGGTGCCTGCGCGCGTTGCGCCAGGGTCGCCATCAGCGTGCTCATCTGCAAGAGATAGGCGTCAAACCCATCGGGATAGGCAGAATTATTAAATTTGTTCTCATATCGGTACAGTGGACAATCGACTTGAAATGGGACCATCCCAGTGTCTGTTACCAGAAAATAGGTCACTTGATGCGTTTCCTGCACATCGAGCGTGGTTCGAACGACCGCGCGAATCGCTTGCCATGGAACCTTGGTCCTGCCAATAGTGAGCCCGTCATCATCGGCCTGGATGCTGATATCTCTCCAATCACGGATGAGAAAAACCAAACTAGATGCTATCAGCAAAACCATCTGAAATATTAACCACGCGAACGCATACCACCAGAGGTATGGCACGCCATGTTGATTCGATGTGATCATAAATGCCGCAAAAGGGAATTGCTTCCAGGATGGGAGGGTTATGAGGAAGGGGATCATTCCAAGCAGACTGATCAAGATAGGGATAAAGAGTGAGGAGACGAATCGCTTGAGCATCGTAACGCGCTTGGTTCTTAGACGCTTCTCGATACGTAAGGTTACACCGGCTTTGATTGGTATGTCGCGGGGTTGCCATTGATCTATCGGAACACGTGCCCAAGGTAGCTCCCTCATCTGGTGGATTCGGCGAAATAGGATAAACGGCAGTGCCCACAGCAGCAGGAGCAAGACAATCCAATACAACACCGATGGAACTGCTAAGCCGATGACACTTCGCGCAGTCTGATTCCCCTCTATCAGTGAGAATTCATAAACGTACGCCACGATGGAACCAGCTGTGAAACATGGCGCGACCAACAACAGAAGCAGCGCACGTATCCGTAGCCATTTGAAACGTTGCATCGGCACGACCCCTCATCAAAACCAATTCAGGTATTTTAAGATAATGCTAGCTTACCAGAGAGCGAGCGTGAGATCAAGCATGAGATTCCCCCGAGGCGCGAAGCTTCCATGCTCGTATTGATCCTGGCATACTCCGTCAGGACGAGGAGGGGCATTGGTACGACGAACGCCCTACCCCTGCTCTCGCGCTTGGGGAACATCGTGTCAGAGTTCGGGCGACTATTTCTGCCCATAAGCATAGAGGAAAGGCCAATATTGCTGGATAGATGGATCTTCGCTTTCGCGATGAAACTCTGCCATGGTCGCATCAAATGCCTCTGGCGATGCCAGGTTGAGTTTCAGGACGGGCTCGCGCACAGCATTGACAATGGTCTGCAGGTCTGTCGCGCACCATTGGCCTAAACGGCCATACTGTTTCCCAATGGGGACGTCAAAGCGACGCATCGTTACATGTCGGAGCCCTCCACTTCGCATAAGATCATCGAGGTGCGCCATTGCGGAGGCATCGAGGTCGCGGCGTTTCGCCATCTGTGCTCCCCAATCCATGAGACGCCCCAGGGCAACGCCATTGCCATAGGGATTCACCGCCTCGACCAATTCGATCCATCCGCCAGGACGGGTCACGCGCCCCAGCTCCTGGATGACCGCTGGCCAGCGCGGTGTTGGTATGCCTAACACCAAAAAGCGTTGATGGACGAAGTCGAAAGAAGCATCGGCGAACGGTAAGCCTTCGAGAATATTTGCCTGAGTGAACGTGAAATTCGGTGGAATGGTCATGGTTGAGCCGAGCAGAGACGCGTCGATATCCACTCCCGTTACCATTGCCGAAGGGAACTGTGTGGCGACTTCCGCTGCCCAGCGCCCGGTACCGCATCCCACATCCAGAACAGCTTTCGGCATAGTATGCAGTGGGGTCACGATATTGCCACCGAAGAGATGCCGAATCATGAAATGCTGGAAATCGAGGCGATTTACCTCATCCGGATCGGTCGGCAGAATGTAGGGTACCGCATCGGCAAAGCGTCGGCGCGGTGGAACAAGGTTCGAGGAGACATTAGATGCGTTTTTGGTTTGACGCCGCAACCAGCGAAACATTGCGCTACCTCCTAACGGTTTCAAGCAGATTCTCGAGGAGAGCATAAGAGATCGGACGCGTAGATGAGCTTGCTCTACAGCATACAAACAGTTGTCAAATGTGTCAAGTCCCAGCGCTCAGACAAATATTGCCCTGTTTTAATACCTCATTCGGTGGTAGCGGGTGCCCACGCGCCAGATACAGGGATAGGTATGCCATCATTTGGCTTACCATCATGTCAGGATTTTTTCGCATCTCCCGAGATAGTGTCAGCATGACACTGACAATGATACTGGAGAATCAACAAGATCAGACGACAAGCTATTGTAGCGACTCCCCCGACGCATCTTCCTGCCAACGACTGACAGTATGCAGGGTCGAGGGATTGTACCATCTCAATGTGACCACTTCGTGATGGTGCCCGCGCTGACGCGGCTCCGGCGCGCGTGATGCTGACGCGCGTGGCGACAGTTGCCGGTGCAATTCACCGCGAAAGACGAGTGCTTCCTATGCAAAATCTCACTTATGGACGGGCGCTGATGGGTTCATCGCTCGGCATCCATATCATTCTGGCTGTCCTGGGCATGGCACTGCCCCTGTACATCTCGCTCGCTGAAGGGATCGGCATCTGGCGCAAAAATCAGTTATTCCTGATTCTCGCCCGCCGCTGGGCTTCAGCCTTCGCCATCCTTTTCGCCGTTGGCGCGGCGACCGGTGTGATTGTCGCTTTCGAGTTGTCGTTGCTCTGGCCAAACTTCATGGCGATTGCCGGACAAGTGATCGCCCTGCCCTTCGCAATCGAAGGCTTCGCGTTCTTCATCGAAGCGATTTTTCTGGGCATCTACATTTTTGGCTGGGATCGCATCAAGAATCCCGTCCTGCACTGGCTGGCGTCGTTACCAATCGTCGTCTCGGCCGCCGCATCGGGTCTCTTGATCACCATTGTCAATGCCTGGATGAATTCGCCGGCTGGTTTCACTTACCAGAACGGGAAACTCTCCAACGTGCAACCAATCAAGGCTATGCTGAATCCCGCGACCCCTACAGAACTCCTGCACGTCGTCATCACGGCATATCTGGCCGTTGGGGTCGCACTGGCTGGCATCACCGCCATCACGATGCTGCGCGGCCGCCGTGGGCAATATTATCGCCAGGCGCTGTCTTTGACGATGCTGACGTCGCTGGGCATGGCGGTGTTGGCGGTCCTCTCCGGCGATATGTCAGGGAAATACGTCGCACAATACCAACCTGCCAAGCTCGCGGCAATGGAGGCGCTCTATCATACTCAGGCGCGCGCTCCTGAGGATCTCATCCTCTTTAAGATCCCCGGTCTGGCCAGCTTCCTCGCGACTGGCAACCCCAACGCCACCCTGCAAGGGCTGGATGCCTTCGCCAAGGCGGAGCAGCCACCGATCATCGTCCACTACTTCTTCCTGGGCATGGTCGGCCTGGGTATGGCGCTGGCGGCCCTGACACTAGGCTATGCGCTGCTCTTTTGGAAGCGTCCGCGGCTGACCGCGCGCCCGTGGGTCCTCTGGCCGATCGCCATCGCGACACCGTTTGGGTTCCTGGCCATCGAGTTTGGCTGGATGGTGACTGAGATAGGTCGGCAACCGTGGATTATCTATCACCTGATGACCGTGAGCCAGGCACTCACCCTCTCGCCTTATGTCCCTCTCATGTTCTGGACATTTTTGCCGCTCTATGTCGCGATTGCGGGACTGACGGCCTGGGCGCTCTTACGCTACTTCCGCACACACCCGCTGACGCTACCCGCGTCCGCACCCACGCCGCCCACGCCTTCCAAAACACCGCGCGAGCCAGCCATCAGCCGTTGAAACTGGCACACCAACGCGGGTGTGGCGAAGCGCGAGGAGTGTGGCAAGCGGGACGAGCGTGCAAAGTCGCGAAAGGATCGAAACATACTTATGACGCATACTACTATGGGGTTGATTGCGACAGGAATTCTCTGGATTTTCCTGTCATTGGCGGCGGTGACCGTCGGCGTCGATGTCGGCGGCACCGCGTTGGCCTGGTATGCCCGGCGCGACCGTCGCGCGCCAGCGGGGGTGGCCGAGCTCATTGATCGCTATGTCTCACCGATCTGGGAGACGAGCAATGTCTTTATCGTCGCCATCGACGTCGTGCTGGCAGGCTTCTTCCCCGGAGCCGTCCCGTTCTTCGGCACAACCTTGATCGTCCCGCTGGCGCTGGCGTTGATTGCGATGGTTGCTCGCGCCATCGCGTATATTGTTTCGCACTATGCCGATCGTGGTGTGCAAGCCGCCCGAACAATCTATGCCGCGAGCGGTGTCATGACGCCCCTTTTACTGGTACCATTCCTGGCGGCCGGGGATGTGGGCATCAGTGCGCATTCTTCACTGGCGTTGCTCGTGCAACCGCTCACCCTCGCGCTGATGTTGGTGGCACTGACATCAGTGGGCTCGCTGGGGGCGGCCTTGTTGACCTGGTTCGCTCAGCGCGCTGGTGACCCTGGCGCGGCGCGGTATCTGCGAGGTTGGGCCGTGCGACTGGCGCCATGCACCGTGCTGGCCAGCTTGTTGCTCGGACTGGCAGTGCATGTGACCGCGCGAGCCCATGCCGCAGGCATCGGCCATCTGGGCCTCGTGTTGTTCCTGGCGGCGGTGTTGTTTGGCGCGCATCTCTGGCTGTTGACGGCTGGTCGGCGACCGGGCCTGGGATTCCTGGCGCTCGCTGGCTCGGTGTTCTGTTCGTTCGCGGCCTGGCAATTTGGCGAGTGGCCATATCTGGCCCGGCCCAACGTGACGGTATCTGCGACGGTCGTCAATGCCGCGATGTTTCAAGCGTTGCTGCTGACGCTGACGTTAGGTTTGCTGATCCTGATACCCGCGCTGGCGGCGTTGTATGCCCTCTTCGCGTTTGGGCGCGGCGAGACCCCTGCACACAGCGCTCACTGAGGAGCATTCCGCAACGTGCGCCAATCGTGCAGGATCTGCGTGTCGGTGGGAAAGGCAAGGGTGGGGAGCGCGTCTAGCGCAAAAAACATCAGTTCGCTCACCTCGTCGTCCTGGGCTTTCAACGTCTGTGCCTCATCGCGTAGCTCGGCGCTGAAGACAATCAGAATAAAGGGATTCTCTGCCGTGCTGTAGACCCCAACTAAGCGATCTACCGACACAGTCAGACCAGTCTCTTCGCAAACCTCACGCCGCGCGGCATCTTCCACCATCTCGCCACGATCGACATAGCCACTGATGAAACTCCATTCGCCACGTGCAGGCTCCATATTGCGCCGCGCCAGCAATACCTGCTCCCCTTGCCATACCACCGTCACCACGACTACCTTGGGATCAAAGAAGACCACATAACCACAGCGCGGGCAGACTGGTCGCTGGCGGCCAAAGCGATCGAGGATCTCCAGCGCAGCGCCACAGGCTGGGCACCAGCGGATTCGCGTATCAATCACCAGCTGGCCTCCCGTTGCAGGATAGAATTGTGGCAAACCATCACCATCTGATGCTGCGCCACTCATCGTACCACCGTGGCGCAAGGCACGCGAGAGACTTTGGACGATGGCCAGTGGAAACCGTCAACGCGGTATGGCGCTCAGTTTCGCAGTAATGCGATCCTCTTGGTGTTGTTCGATCGCTACCTTTGGTGCCGAAGGCAAAGTAAACCAGAATGTTGATCCCTCGCCCGCAATGCCGCGCGATTCAACACCAATCTGGCCGCCCATAGCCTCGACCAAGGTACGACAGATGAAGAGACCAACGCCCGTACCACGCGTAGGACCAGCGATATCGCGTTCCAGTCGAACAAAACGTTGAAAAAGTTTGCTGGCCTCTGCCGGGGGAACGCCGAGACCGAAATCGCGTAATGTGATCTGCGTCATTGGCCCGGCTTCATGCGCTCCAATAACGATGGGAGATTCATCCGCCGAATATTTCAGCGCATTCGTGAGGAGATTGAGGAGGACCTGTCGCAGTCGTCCGACATCCGCCTGGACACAGACAGACGAGGGAATTTCCACCGTCACATCCCGCGACGCATCACCCAGGTTCTCCAAACCAGGATCATCGAATTCATTGGGATCAAAAGTCTGCAATGCCTCCATGACAGCGGCACGCAATGGCACCGGCGCGAGCGTGATATCGGGAACACCTGCCTCCAGTGACGACGCATCGAGGATGCTACGTAACAACTTCAGTACCCGATCGCCAGATTCCAGCGCCCGGGTAAGGAGGCGCGCGCGTATCTCGGGCGCGACCGCTTCATCCAGCGACGCGAGCATCTCGACATTGCCATAGAGCGCCATGATAGGGGTGCGTAATTCATGGTTCGTATCGATAATGAACTGATCTTTAAGATCCGCAAGTTCTCGCTCACGTTGCGCCGCGCGCGCGGCGGTTCTGACGCCGGCACGCGCGCTGGCAAGTGATACCCAACTCAGGACACCAACCAGCAGAAAGAGCACGATGAAGAGACCAAACGTCCCGAACCAAACATGAGATTGAGCGCCTCCCCGCGCGGCCGACACCGTATCCGGATGCGTTGCCAGCGTGATCGTGATCAGCCCAAGTCCAAAGATCACAGTGAGGGGGATGGCCCAAGGAGGCAATACCAGGCCAGTTATGAAGACCGCCACGACGAGCAAGGCCAGAATCAGCACGGTCGAGACGGTTAGAGTGGTGGAACTCGCCACTGTCTGCAAAGTCAGCAACAGCATCGAACCAGCAAGGTAGAGGGCGGTTACCAGCATCGGGCGCCACACATACGTCAGCCGCAAAGCGCCCAGACTGCAGAATGGCAAACTTATCGCACAAAGATCGACAAGCGGAGGCGACCGCAACGCTCCCAGGAGTACCGCCACAACACACTCGACTACCAGCAACATCAGGATAATGAGCCGCGCGAGTGCTGACCGACGGTGGGTTTCTTCCGCTTCCAGGGTGGCCTGGGAATTTTCGTCGTAGCGAAAGGGGGAAGACACAATTGCGCGGACTTCTTGGATAGCAAGCAGCAAGGTCGCGCGCGCGGTTACGGGGCGTTGTGACTGGTTGCGCATACGTCCCTCCAAAATTTCAGGGGCTGAAGAACGGATCAGTTGTCATCAGCTAACTGACGCTGACGTTGTTGACGAGATTCGCTCGACAAACGGAGTGCGCGTTTGATGGCTGCCAGCAAATCAGCCATCTTGATTGGTTTTACAAGGTATGCGTCCGCCCCTGACATCATACCGATCAGCTTGTCGCGGTCCTGGGTCAGGGCGCTGAGCATAATAATCGGTGTTTGGGCAGTTGTGGGATCCCCCCGCAAGGCACGCACAACCTGATAACCCGAGAGATTCGGCATACGGACATCGACAACCACACAGTCAGGCGCGAATGACGTAATCGCCTCCAGGCCAGCTTCCCCATTGCGAGCGACGCTGACAGTATATTTCCCTAGCAAGCTGAGCGCGTCACTGATTAAATCGGTCAATGATGGGTCATCATCAATGACCAAAATCCGGAGGGAAACTTGAGGGTCGTTCGCCATGATTGCATGCCTTTCTTGTGTCAAGAACGCCGTAGGTTGCTCCGCAGCCAGATTCGCCAGGCAAACCTGGCCAATATACCCAAAAGCGTTTCTCGTACACAAATGAGCCAGACGCAGGGCGCTCTCTGTACTCAGCGGTGTCATGGGCTAGATGGTAGCGTATCAAGAACGCTACGTCAAGCCTACCATGCCGCCAAGCGCTGACTTTCCTGTATGCGACCTGCCCACCAAAGGCAACGGCGCGTTCTCCTTGTTCCAAACTATGGCGGCGAACCATAGCGGGTGCTAGGATAGAAAGCCAGTTTTTGACAACAATGAGTGACAGTCGTTTTCTGACGTGATAAGATAAGATCAGCAGGCGAATTACAGTCCGCGCGCTCCGCCAGACCTAGCCCGGTTGACTTCGTGTTCATTCCTCGCTTGCGCACTCTCCGCCTCCCAGGCCGTGTATAATCCTGGGTATCACATGATAAAGAGGCACCACAACATGCCTAACCAGATCTTCGGAATCGACATTGCGAACTACATCTGGATCGCGCTGGCCACTTTGCTGGCATTGCCCGCAGTCCTGGGGATTACCTGGAACAATGTGTCGCGCGCCCGCGCCCTCAGTATGATCTTCGCCACCATCGGCGACCTCGCTGGTGCTTTTCTCACGGCATTCATCTGGATCACCGCCCTCTCCTCGACGAGCATCGACGGTGCCGTAGTCTTTGCGGTCTCCCTGTTTGTCGCCCTGGTGACCGGCATCGCGGGAGCCCTATTGGCCAGCGCTCTGGTTGGCGGTGGCCCCGCGCGCAGTGATTCTACGCAGGTGGAATTTTGAGCCTCATCGCGGCGATAAGTGGTACAGTCGCCGGGAAAACCCTGGATCGGGTCTACTTGCGGGTGGGGGGCATCACGTTCGCGATTGCTGCCCCCCTGCCCACACTCAGCCAACTAGTTCATGGCGGGGAAGCAATGCTTTTCACGCATCTGCTGGTCCGCGAGGATGACCTGGCATTATATGGCTTTTTGACGGAAGATGAACGCGATTTGTTCGTGACGCTGCTGGGCGTCAGCGGAGTTGGTGCGCGGCTTGGCCTGGCTATGCTCTCGGCGCATGCACCCGACGCGTTGCGGACTGCTATTATCCAAGAAGATTTCGATCGACTAGCTCGCACTCCAGGTATTGGTAAGAAGACCGCCCAACGCATCGTTTTGGATCTCAAGGCAACGATGCTCAAACAGATGGCGGGCAAGCCTCTGCCGACTGGCGGCAATGTCCCCCCAAGTAATCGCGAAGCCGATGTCATCGACGCGCTGACGGGCCTGGGGTACTCGCCAGCAGAGGCAGTTGCCGCCTTTCGCGCCATCGCGTCGAGTGACCAGATGGAACTCGACGAGATCATCGTGCGCGCGCTCCGCTCCCTCGCGCGCTGACCTGATGTTCTCGTCGAGTACTGGCCAGATTAGATGGACATAACCGGACTATTCACCAGCCATGGGGAATCGAAAGTCGTCATCTCGCCCGCGCGTCGTCCCATGATCGGCATAAAGCGCGCCGAAAGCGGCTTATTATACCTGACTGAGAGCGTCGCGACATCTAACATCGTCGCCGCGATACGTTCAACGGGAGTGTCCCCAGGTATCGGAATCGTATCCAACCCTGCCCCACAAACGCTTGAATACAGCAGAAGTGAAGGAATCGTGATCTTGCTCGACATTAAGCGCCGCACGATTCCTGCATCCTCCAAAACAGGGAGGAAGATGCCGTTATACCCGCAGGTCTTAAGCTTGGTTTTCTTCAGAGATCCCGTGATTGCGGCGATCACCGCGACTGTGCCAGGTTCGCCAAATGCCCCCATTCCAATAGATTCGATGGCATCAGCGATACTCTCATCGCCATGAGTTCCGGGGGAGAGATCCAACCCACTGAACGGTATCCGGTATTCAGTCGCCAAGCGTTCGGCAAGATCCGAGATGACCCGACCCTCGCGCTCCAGCGAGGTGATCAATCGGGATTCCAGGGCACCCAATGCCGCTGGGCCAGGATGGCTATCGCGCACCGCTTCAGCAAGCGATTCCATGACCAATCCAGCACTCTGCAATCCAATCGAGAAACCCCAGAGGCTATCTGGTTGATACGCAGTGGGAAAGAATGGTCCGCGTGGTGGCGCGTTCGCAACCATGGCGAAGCGCATGTTGCCGATGCCACCAGGAGTCTGTTGCGCCAGAGCTTGCACAACCTTCGCGGTGGGTACGGCTGCGTCCGTCCTGACCCCATGTGCGGTCGTCGCCAACTGGACCGACGCATTCAGCGCGGCGTTGGGTGACAATATCTCCGGGAGCAATTTCAGACGATCCAGCGCTTGTGCGGGATCATCCACGAGGACCGGCCCTAACGAAAGATAGGTAATCTGGCGGCGATCACAGCGTTCCTGCAAGGCATGCGCGTAGGTGACGATCTCGGCATCACGGGCATGCAGACGGTCAGTGAAGAGCGGCCGTGTGGCAAGACGGGTGGTCTGCACTTCAACACCGGCCTCGCGAAATAGTGTCTCCGCGCCGCGCAATAATTTCAAGGCGCGATCCAGCGCCGCATCACTCAGGGGATGTGGTTCGCCGACCCCCACAGTAATCGTACGAATGCGAACGGGCATGATCTCCTCCGACCTGTTCTCCAAGTGGGTCCAGTATAGCATTACCATTCGTGCAGGCCAAGTACAGCGGGCCACAAACTTTGCCAACTCAGCAAAATCGTGTAAAAAAACCTGCCCAATTCGGAGTAGCTGGGCTTGAAAACACAGAACAGCGCGCACCAGAGCACTTCCCTGTCTCCTGGCGCGCGCTGCTTTCCCCGTTGCGGGGGAACTGTTGCCGGATAACCGCTTCCTGCTCCGGCAGCCGGATTCCATCCACCCGACATGTTCAGCATACTCGTGTCACCAACAGACGAACTGGCAAGCATTTTGATGGTAGTGGTGGACGTCTGCTATCCAGCCTGGGGAGTAAACGTGAAACCAGTAAACGTGGCGGAGCCACTGACCGCCTGCGGGGTCTGTGCGATGAGATCGATCTCGCTTGTAGTAGTATACGTCGCGTCGCTAGCTGAACCGACCGCCGTGCCATTGAGAGAGAGCGACAAGGTTGGGCCTTTCAATGTCGCTTGCAACGCGACCTGATTGGAAGTCAACGTCACTAATCCGCTGGCGAGTAAGGTGGGCAGACCACCAGCATCGACCCGCGCGATCCACCAGCCCCCATTTTGACAGATTGCAAAGCTATACCCCGATTGGGCGGCATTTGTGCGGGTAAGAAATCCAGCACACCCACCGTTGAGCTGCGACACGTCGATGGATGTGGCGACTTGATAATTCGCGGGAAACGCCGCACCAGTCCAGAAGAAGCGCGCCTCACCCAACAGGTTCGCGTCTTGTGCCTGGTTAATCACCAGCCCAGCGGAGGTGCAATGCAGCGATGTTGATTTGCCCAGGTAGAGCGCGGGCGGTTCCCAGACGCCGCCACCAGTATCACAACCAGGCCCAGGAACGGTCGCGGTATATGGACTCTGTTTGCTTGTTACAGACGTTGGGTTAGGCGCGCCAGC
>DAIDHM010000135.1 GCA_027459705.1 Ktedonobacteria bacterium
CCGGGACAGGCTTACCCCCCTTCTGCCCCGAATGCGGGACCGGCCTACCCACCTTCTGCCCCGAATGCGGGGCAGGCCTACCCACCCTCAGCGCCCTATCCGGGACCGGCCTACCCACCCTCGATGCCATATCCGACCCAGGAACAGCCTGGCTATCCTCAGTCTCAACCCTATTATCCGCAGCCTGGCTATCCTGCATCGCAACCTTACAATCCCCAAACAGGGTATCCGCCGTCACGTCCTTACCCTGCAGATCCGAATGCAACAACTTACGGCGGCGTAGGTGGCGCACCATCCACGCCCTATGGGACGCCAGGCAGCGCCGCCGTCTGGCCAGGCGAGGGGGGACAGACTCATACCGCAGCACCGGCCGCAAGCACACTCGGGGGGCCTTTGCCGCTTTGGGTAACCATAGTCTCGACCATAGCGGCGCTGATCGCGATAAGTGTCGCGGGAGCGATAGGCACCGATTGGGCGGCGATTGCGCGCAACGCTGGCCTGACAGCGTTGGGGATCGCGGCAATTGTCATCATCTTTTCGCTGATCCGGGTGGGCTTTGGGCTACTGGCATCTACAAATGCTACGCGTACACGTCAGATTATCGGGTTGAGTCTGGTCATTGTCTTGCTCGTGATCAGTGCTGCCGCTGGTATTGGGCTACAGAACCCCTTGCATCGCGCTCAGGCTGACAGCTTGAAACAGAGCCAGCATTGGACGCAGGCTATCAATGAATATCAGAGTGTCGGCGATACTGCCGGCATCGCTGCCACCTACGTCGCCTGGGGAAATGCGCTCGTCAATCTGAAAGATTACGCGACCGCGCTCACTAAGTTCGACATTGTCCTGAAGCAATACCCACAACAGGCTTCGGCGGTTCACGCGGCGCAGCAGGGTGAGGTCTCGCTCTATCTGGCCTGGGGTCAAGATGATATCAATTCGCAGAATTACGCGAACGCCACTTTGCAATTAGATACGCTTCTGGGGCTTACCTTCTGCGATAGTACCTGCCAATCCAAAGCAGCGGATCTGGACGCGCAGGCAATGTATCTCAATGGAAAAGCCCTCATTGCGACCAGCCAGTGCGCCACTGCCGTGTCCGCATACAAGGGATTGGTAATCCGCTTTCCCAATACCCCTTCTGGACAACAAGCTGCCCAGGATCTCAAAGCACCGCAGAGTGTCCAGGGCACGATTGGATTCAATCCCTACGCTATTATCAATGCCCCTGGGCTCGTCTTCTTGATTGTTTTGACACAACAGGTCAGCCCATCAGCTTCAACCACTACGAAGTTACAGGCACTGGCGGCCTCAACCTATCGTGGCAAAATCGATACCACCGGATCGTTCACGATCGCCAACGTGGCGCCAGGAGAGTTCGATACTTTGTTAGTTGCTACCTACCAGGGGAAAAACGGCGCGGAAATCCTGAAAGGGATTGATGGAAATTATCTCATTTCAACTATCGACCCGCTGTGTTCCACACAACTTGATTTAACAAGCTTGATCGGGGGTGTTGAGACTATCTAACGACATATCTCCGCTCACACACCCGTGGCACTCCCTGCATCTCACAAAGCAGAGAGTGCCACGAACGCAACTCAGCGAGATCTGCGACATTCCATCGCCCGCTGAGAGATTCACTCAGCGAGCAGTGCCGGCACCGCCACCGTGCGCGCCAGGGTATTGTACTCTTGGATAGCTCCTGCCCGGAGTGCTTCCCAGCGATCGATCTGAGCTTGCACGCCGTCAACGAGGAGGGCGAAGAGTTCAGTGGCCGCCGCTGTTGGACGGTCATCTGATTCGTCAATCATTGAACTGAGTGCCGCTAAGCGCTCTTTCAATTTTGTCAGACCCGGCTGGATCTTGCCATTGTTGCGATTGATCAGCGCATCTTCGACGGCTTGCAACTGCTCGCGTAAGGTTGCGCCTGCCGTGCGTAAGCTGGCCGCGTCCGCAGCCGCCCTCGCCTCACACTGCTCGGTTTGCCGCCGCACCTGGCGAATGAGCTGCACCGTCTGATGGATGCGGTCAATTTGATCGCGGATGGCCAATTTCATGGTGAATTGCGCTTGCAGATCTGCGATGCTGGCCGAGAGTCGCGGGTCTGCGAGGATCGTCACGGTCTGGGTGAGGGTGGTGTCACCAACCCGTAATCGTGCCTCATAGGTACCGGGGATGGCGCGCGGCGCGAGAGCTTCTTCCGCGAAGCGGTCTTGATAGGTCCACTCCTTCTTGTCTGGATCCTCCAGACGCATCGGCGGGGTATACCGCAGATTCCAGAGGAAACGATTGGCACCCGCGCGCGCCGGGAGACGAGGTGGCTCCGTGCTGGCGCTACTATACGTGCGAATGATGGTGCCGTAGGGATCAGCGATCGTCAAGGTCACCTCGCCCATTGGTTCCGTTCCTAGTAGATAATGAAAGATCACTCCATCTGGTGGGTTCTTCCCCGCATTGAGGAGCTGTTCAGCTGGACGGCCACTGGCATCCTCGGTAGTGCGATAGGCCACTGTCACCGGACCAGTGATCCGGTAGCCGACATAGCCAGCGGGGGGCGGCGCGATAAAACGGCCATACACACGGAAGCGCGTCATGGGGCGCGGTGGCAACAGCACGACCGCCGAGTCGCCCAGCTTCGAGGGCATCTCGCGCAATGGTGAGAGATCATCCAGGATCCAGAACGACCTTCCATGCGTCGCCGCTAGCAGGTCTGATCCTTTGATGTAGAGATCATGGATCGGTACGACAGGCAGATTGCTCACCAGCCGATCCCACGATGCGCCATCATCGAAAGAGAGGAAGACCCCCGTCTCCGTACCCAAATAGAGCAATCCAGGTCGCACCGGGTCCGCGCGCACCACACGGGTAATCGTCTCCGTCGGCAAGTTACCCACAATCACGGCCCAAGAGGCGCCATAATCTGTGGTCTTATAGATATAGGGCCGCGTATCGTCGAGCTTATAGCGCGTGGCGACCACATAGGCGGTCGCAGCGTCGAATGGCGATGGTTCGATGATACTGATCATGGCCCATTCTGGCAGCATGTCGGGGGTAACTCGCTCCCATCTGTCACCACCATCGCGCGAGACGTGCACCAGCCCATCGTCCGAGCCAGCCCAGAGGACGCCTGCCTGCACGGGCGATTCGCGGAATGCAAAGATCGTGCAATAGACCTCTGCGCCGCTGTTGTCTGCAGTAATCGGCCCGCCTGACGGCCCCATCCGGCTGGGGTCATTACGTGTCAGATCAGGACTGATGACTTCCCAGGTGCTCCCATCGTCGGTCGTGCGGTGGACAACATTGGAACAGGCATAGATGACGCGCGCGTCATGCGGTGAAGCTTCAACCGGAAAGGTCCACTGCGTCCGGTAGAGCATGTCGGATGCTGCCATCCCTATCCCCAGGTCATCTGGCCATACCGAGACGTTGCGCTTCTGGCCGGTCGTGGGATCCCAGGCCAGTAAGCGAGTATCGCCCAGCCCCGTGCCAATGCCGCCGCCGAAGACGCGGTTTGGCGCCTGCCTGCTGATGGCGATATAGCCGCTCTCACCGCCACCAGGTTCGACATAATCTTTCCAGCTAATGGCTCCATCGAAATCGATACTGGGTAGCCGCATCGCCCAATTATCTTGCTGTGAACCATAGACGCGATATGGGACATGGTCGTCGGCAATGACATGGTAGAATTGCGCGGTAGGTTGATTGAGGACGGTCGACCAGGTGCGCGCATCATCCATCGAGACGATCGCGCCACCGTCATTACCCTGGATCATGCGATGGGGGTCACGCGGATCAATCCAGAGATCATGGTTATCGCCATGCGGAGTGGGAATAGTCAGAAACGATTTGCCACCATCGTGCGAGCGATAACACTGGACATTCAGCACCCAGAGCGACTCGGCATCTTGTGGATCAGCATACACGTGCATGTAGTACCAGGGCCGCTGCCGCAATCCTGAATCTGCATTGATCTTTTGCCAGGTTGCCCCCCAATCTTCGGAGCGAAAGAGTCCACCAGCGTCCTCACCTTCGTTGCCGCATTCGACCAGTGCCCAGACACGACCAGCCTGCGCGGGCGAGACGGCCACACCGATTTTGCCCAGTATGCCTTTGGGCATGCCCGGCGCGCGACTCAAATCTTGCCAGGTCGTGCCGCCATCGGTGGAACGCCAGATGCCACAATCCTCACCGCCACTGCTCATGCCATGGGGGGAGCGTTGCGTCTGCCAGATCGTCGCGAAGAGAATTTCGGGATTATGAGGATCCATCGCAAGATCAACCGCGCCAGCCCGGGGGCTCTTAAAGAGCACTTGCTCCCACGTTGCCCCACCATCGCGCGTGCGATAGACGCCGCGTTCCGCGTTTTGCCCCCACGCATGGCCGAGCGCGGCGACGTACACGATATCTGCATTGCGGGGATGAATAATGAGGTCGCCAATGTGGCGCGTCTCCGTCAGGCCAACATTGCGCCAGGTTGCGCCGCCATCGCCACTGCGATATACCCCATCCCCATGCGAGACGTTACTCCGGATTGTTGCTTCGCCCATTCCGACATAGATAACATTAGGATCGCTTTCGGCGACTGCAATTGCACCGACCGCGGCGGTATGAAACCAGCCATCGGAGATATTCTCCCACAGAGCGCCACCACTGGTCGTCTTCCAGACCCCCCCGGCGCAACCCCCAAAGTAAAAGGTAGCACGCTCTGTCGGATGTCCCGCGACCGCTACCACTCGCCCCGCGCGATGTGGGCCAATGTTGCGCCATTCCAGCGACTGCATCCAAGTCTGATCCATACCTTTACCCTCTCATTGGACCTTGCTGGCAAAAGCGCCAGATTGTCCAAAACTCTTTGTTATGCAGTATATCTGATCCTGGAAGATAGATATCATACATGGTGGGCAAATATCGTACAAATTTGCCATGCCATGATGGCAAAAAGGTTTATTGCGCGCGGGCGCGTGACTTCAGGAAGGGCAAACGTTGTGTGACGCGCTCCAGATCTTGTTGGCTCACCAGTCGAAGTTGCGCGACGATCAGCATGAACAGCGCCAGGGCGACAATGCGTTCGCCCAGGCTCATCAGAGGATTGAGATGGGGTGAGAGCGCGTATGAGCCCAGGAGCAAGATGGTCGCCGCGACTGAGACGAGATGTTGGCGTGCCGGGACGCTGATGTGGTATCGCAGACCGGCGATGATGAGAGTGCCATAGTACAGGACGCCAAGTGAGATAGCGTTGGCGATCGCTACACCTGCCAGGCCATAAGGACCGATCAGAACCTCGTAGAGTGCGAAACGCACCGCGAACGCCATGATATTCAGCAACAGATTGATCCAGATCGCTTCTCGCGCCGTAATTAATGCCGTCGTCGGAACGTAGGCCGCGGAGGCCAGGATCGCGTACATCACGGCGAAGATCTCGATCAAAGCGAGCGGCGCGCTATGGCCTCCTTTACTCCCATAGATCAGTACAATCTGGGGTGCGAAGAGTCCAAAGACCATACCCATAGCCGCCACGACCACGCCGGTGATGGCGCTGTAACGCCGATAGGCATTGCGCAACATCGTGAAATCGCCCCGTGCTACCAGGTTAGTGAAGAACGGATACATGGCGCCTGTAAAAAGATTTGGCGCCCAGAGCGCATACGTCGCGATGACGAGTGCTGCGCGGTAATCGCCATTCTGTGTCACGCCCGCCAGACCACCATAATAAAACAGAATGTATATTTGATCGATGTTGTTGAAGAAAAATGCCACTACCGTGTTGAGATGAAACGTCGTGGTAAACGTCCAGAATCCCGGTGGAAAATGCAATTGCACATTGAATCGCCAGCGGCGGCGCATCACTTTGAGGAGCGCATAGCCACCACTCAAGAGCGATACCAGGTAGGCGCCAGGGACGATGATTGCCGCGCCCGCGAGATCTGGTAGGAGGTGATGGCGGACTACGACATACACCATCACAATCGCCAGAGCAAACCCGGCGGTCTGGACGCCATATTGTGTGCGCGCTGCCGCTCCTAGTTCCATCTCACCTTGCAATATCGCAATCGTGAGTGTCTGGGCAATGACTAATGGGATGAAGCCGAGCAAGAAAAGGTACACGCGCGCATCCACGGGATTACCGAGCAGCAAAAACTGCAGGAGGTCGGGTCGAATCAACACCACCGCGAAGAAGACCAAAGCAAAAATCAGTGCTAACCCTAGATACGAGAGCATGAAGGCAGATTTTTCACGGGCGGAGGCACGTGGTATGAAATTCACGACGACGTTGGAACCGCCAAAGAGGAAGAACGTTTGCACCGTCGTCACGAGCAACAACATCAGACTATAGATGCCCAGCG
>DAIDHM010000145.1 GCA_027459705.1 Ktedonobacteria bacterium
CGACGCCACGGCCACCGGAACCCTGCGGACGCGGGTCGGCGTCGGGCTGGGGACGCCGGCCTACATGCCACCCGAGCAGTGGGCCAGCGCGCGCGACGTCGGCACGGCGGCCGATGTCTATGCCCTGGGCTGCATCCTCGGCGAATTGTTCACCGGCCAGCATCCCATTCTACCCCTCCACGCGCGCCACAGCAGTGAGGAATGGTATGCGGCCCACGCGGCGGGACCGCGCGCGCCGCTGCCGGGCCAGCTCGCCCCAGAACTGCTGGATGCCTACGAAGCGGCGCTGGAGCCCGACCCGCGCCAGCGGCCCACGGCGGCTGAGGTGCTGGCGGCGCTGCGGACGGCGGCGGCGCGCCGACCCGACGCCGAAGTCTACACACCGCCCGAGGTCTTCCCACCCACCCAGGAAAACCAGGTCATCTTCTGGCAGGGCTGGGGCAGTGCCTACTTCCGCTTCCAGCGCTACGGGGAAGCGTGGGTGCGGGTGCGCCGCGCGCTCCGACTGGCGCCGCGGGATCCCTTTGTGCTCGTGAGCCAGGGGAACATCCTGTCTGACCAGGCCACCCGGCAGGCGGAGCGCGGCGCGGGGGAGCGGGCGCGCGGGCTGCGGGGGGCGGCACTGACCGCCTTCGAGGCCTCGCTGGCGGAGCTGCCCGCCGACGATCGCCAGGGACGAATGGGTGTCTGGAACCAGATTGGCCTACTCCACAAGCAGGCACGGGAGTGGGCCGCGGCGGAGGAGGCCTACGCGGCGGCGCTGGAACACCTGGCGCTGGCGGAGGAGTACATCAAGGAGGCGATTCGACTGGAGCCTCTGCATCCGGGGTTCCCGCGATTGCTGGCGGAGATTCAGCAAGCACAGGCGCGGGCGCGGCGGGGGTGAGGCGCGCAGGGGGGAAGCGCGGCGTGGTGTGCGGGGGATTGGGACGGCGTTCCCCACAGCGGCCAGGGCGATCCGCCAGCGCATCCCCCTTGTCTCTTGCGGGCGGTTTTATGCTGCAAGAGGGCATCACCAAGATTGCCTCCCATACGCTGATGGCGGGCCGGACGGCCGAGTTGGCACGCGGTTCGCTATGTACACGGCGATGGTGTTGGGATGGAGCGCGGGAAGCGAGGCAAGGAGAGCATGCGGCGACGCGGTATGCCCAGCGGCGGAAAGTCCGCCGCCGATGATCCATTCGCCAATAGCGACTATTTCGCCGCGTCGGATGTGGATATCGACGATCCCTGGGAAGGATCCTGGAATAGCTGGTGGCAGGAGCATAGCACGGCCAGCGGCAAGGGACATGCCGTCGGCAACCGACGAGCCGATGATAACGGACCGTACGCTGATGGCGGACCCTACCCCGCGAGACGGCGCGGTGCTGAGCAGCCCTCGACCATCACGCGCTGGCAACGCAAGCTCCGCAATTGGCGCGTCAACTGGCGCCGTCGCCTGCGAACCCGCAATGGGCGGGCGCTGATCGCCATGCTGATCGTCACGCTGGTCTTCGCCTGCTGTGCGCCAGGTGTCTTTGCCGCGCGGCTCACCTTTGCGGGTGTCGATGGCGTCCGGCAGCTCCAGAATATCGAGACGAAGCTCAACACCGATGGCGTGGGCATCCTGCTGAATCCCGCCGATCTCCAATCGATCCGCACCCGGCTCGCCACCGCGCATGCCGATTTTGCGTCGCTCGACAGCGCCCTTAATCTCGCCAGTCCCATCACTCACCTGAGCGGTTCCCTGCGCGCGGATGCCGCGCTGGTGCGCATTGGAGTCAACCTCACCGCCGCCGGCAACGATCTCCTGGGCAATGGCATGGCGCTGCTGACGCCACTGCTCAGCAATCCGCTGGGGGGTTCCATCAACCAGCCCCGCCTGGACCCCGCGCTCTACCCGCCGGCGCGCGCCGCGATGCAGCGGGCGGTGCAGGAGATCGATGCCGCCGCCCGCCTGAGCACGACAATCGCGCCCGGGCAGCTCCCGTCGATCGGGGGGGCCAGGGCCGCCAAGCTGCTGGGCCAATTGCCCGCCATCGCGCATCTGGTTGATCAGTTCGCGTTGCTCTTCGCGGCCGTCCCAGATCTCCTGGGGCTCAACGCCGCGACAGACTATCTCGTCCTGGCGCTCGATCGCTCTGAATTGCGCACCAGCGGCGGCTTCATTGGCAACTATGGCATTCTGCCCATCGATGGGGGGCGCATCGGCAAGCTGGGCCTGGAAGATACCTACCCGCTGGACGCCACCTACTTCGCTCATACGCATCAACAGGCGCCCACGACCTTCCCCTGGTGGCCATATCGCTATGGATCGCAGATCTATGGCTGGGGCTTGCGCGATTCGGGGCTCTCGCCCGACTTCCCCACCGACGCCACCATGGCATTGGATATCCTGCGCAATTCCGGCCAGACCGCCCTCTATAATCCCACGACCCCGATCGCGGGCGTCATCGCGATCACCTCGGTGGTCATGAGCCAGGTCATCGCGATTGCTGGCGGCACGCTGACCATTCCTCAGTATCCCCAGTACCCGGTCACGTCGCAAAATCTGGAGTCGACGATCCACTGTTTCCAGCTGGGCTCGTGCCAGAATGTCAAACCGCTCAATCCGCCCGGCACGCCGGTCAGCACGGACCGCAAGCGCTTCACGGCCTATCTGGGCCAGGCGTTGATCGATGCCATCCATCATTTCTCGCATCAACAACTCAAAGATCTCGGCAAACAGGTCGTGGCCGATGTCGCCGCGAAAGACATCCAGATCTACTTCGTCAATCCGACCGCCGAAGCGGCGCTGGTCCAGTTGGGCGCGGCGGCCAATGTCCCCCCGACTGCCAAGGACACCTTCTTCGTGACTGATACAAACATCGGGGGCAACAAAGCCAACACATACGTCACCCAACAGGAAGAAGATATCGTCACCCTGCTCCCCGATGGCGGCGCGCTGCATCACCTGATGATCCGCACGACCTATCAGCGGCAGGGTCCCCTCTATGAAGGGACGACGGGCCAGACCCA
>DAIDHM010000147.1 GCA_027459705.1 Ktedonobacteria bacterium
TTGCCCCCGGTCTTCACCCGTCTCAATGTCAACATGGTGCCGTGGGTGACCGTGATCGTGTTGGCAGGAACTTCGGCGGTGGTGGCCATCGCGATCTTTGCCACGGGCGCGTTTCAGGCGCTGATCCTGGTTGGCGCGGCACTCGAAGCGATGATCTATATGGTCGCCGGCCTCTGTGTGATACAGTTACGCCGCCGCGAGCCAAACGCAATGCGGAGCTTCAGGATCCCTGGCGGCTGGTTCATCCCGCTGCTGACGGTGGCGATCTTCGGCGTGCTCTTCGTCGGCGCCCTGCTCTCCGGTGGTCCAGGGGTCGCCGCGTGGGTCGTGGTGGTGATTGTGCTGGCAAGCTTCGCGGTTACAGCTTTGTACGTGTGGATCGCTGTCCCGCGAATTCAGGCAGCGGGGGCGGCACGGCGTGCGGCGCGTCCGCGTCGCCGACCTATGCCAACGGCCTGATCATACTGCTTGATCGTGCCCGCGATGCGCGTTGCGGATCATGACTGTGGGGAGCGGTTTCAAGCACTTTGATCAGAAATAATCGGTGTATTGATAAATACAGGCGTAGTACGGACCGTGACGACCAGCGCGGGGACACTACCGGTGAAACGGGTATGGTAGACACCCTGGGTATCGCGCCATTCAAACAGATAGACCCCAGGAGGCACATCTGTAAAGACAAAAGCGCCATTGGCATTGGTATCGGCCAAAAACTGATTGCCACCTACGGTGTATGTACCCATGGCGCCGACCGTAGTGGTGCCAAGCACCGAGTATTGGCTTGAGAGCCGCACGGTCGTCATTGCCATGACCGGGCTGACGCCATTGGATTGGAGGAGATAGCCAACTACACTCACCCCATGGCTGAGCGCGATGCGCGCCTCAGTCGCCGCGATAGTGTCGCTATAGGTATCCAGCACGATCAGGTAGTGCTGGGCGGCAATATCGAAGAGGCCCGCCGCGTTGAGCGCCTGTGCCCAGTCGAATTGATTGGTGGCAGCCAGGTCAAATGCCCGTAACGCGATATCACTCTGGGGAAAGAGCTGGAGCAACTGGTTGTAGATCATATCGCTGGTGCTGTAATCATGCGCGGCATGCGCCAGCGCGGCCCAGCCGAAGAGCGCGCTGGATGGTCCGGAGCCCGCCGCATCTTGCGCATACGCCAGCGCGGCCGCCGGAAACGCGTTATAGCGTGTCAGCAACAGTAAATATTCTTCGCCCGCACGGATCGTATCGCCACGCGCCTGCGCAACTTTTGCCCAGGCCAGGAGTGTATCTGGTAGTTGTTCGCGCGCAAGCTCAGCTTGCGGTAAGGTTGGGAACGCAGTTTCAACATAATCGAGATGATCCACCGCCGCGGCATAATTGCCCTGTCGCGTTTCTTGTTGGGCCCATTGCACATAGGCCGAGGCGAGTTCCTGGGAGTATGGAGGCGTCTCACCGAGATGGCGCAACCCCGCAACGACGATGGCATTGCCTCCGGAGACGCGCGCAAGGCGTATCGATAGTCGATACGCTGGCATACTCCCGGCAAATCCCGTGACGCCCAATACCATCAGCAAAGTACCCACCACTGCCCAACGCGAGCGCACTGGCCACGGTTGGCCGCGCGTAGCGAGCCAGGGTATCGTCCCAAGGCCGAGGGCGACGCCGCCGAGGGTGGTGATCGCTGCCCCCAGATCTGGCTCGACAAGCGCCGTGAGCCCGACGACGAAGATCGCCGCGAGGAGATAACGTCGTGGTCCGCGCCACGGTCGTGTGGTCCTGTGCTTGTCGAGCGGTGGCATCCGCGCTGTGACCCTATCTGACAGCGCGCCTGCGATCTCCTCTGGCGGGGCCTTCTCGTCCGCAGGTTGCGGCAATGCCATGGTTGGCGGTTCGCGTTCAGCACGCTTCATAGTCGGTGTGCGATGATGACCAGGCTCAGCACTGGTGGTTGATTGATCATTCAGTCTCTCCGGTTGCCCCACCGGGGTCAACCGCCCTGACTCGTCCACCATCACCAAACCCTCCACCCTCGTGAGCGTCGATCATCTATTGGTGTCACGATTCAGTCGCACTTGATGCACCAGGGCGTGCACGCCAAGGGCGGCTGAGCCGAGACCTGTAATAATCGGTTGGTAATCGAAAATATTGGTGGGATTAGGTACGAATTTGATAACACCGACCAATTGCAATGAGCTGGTAGCCACGCTGATAAGTGATCCGATGATGGCGAAACCCAGGCGGATCACAATCGCACGGCGTTCCACAAACCCAAAGATACCTGACACAAATTCGCCGATTCCCCAAAAGATCGCTGCCAGCAAAGCGAAGGCGGTCGCAGTTAAAATCGGTGCGCTCCCCGAAGAGACAGGAAGATAGTGCTGAATCAGACCGGGTTGCTGCACGCCCAGGATGAATCCCAGTGCTCCGCCGCCAAGAAACACAATAATAGATCCCAGAATAATTCCAGGTCGATGTTTTGACATCTTTCCCCTCTCATGGTCGTTGCCCTCTCGGAGCGACAACGCTTCGTCGCCGCATTTTATCATGCGGCCGCCCTGTTGAGAAGTGGGGAATTACCGTACTGGTCGCCAAAATGAGAGACTAGCGTCATACCATATGGCGGTGTGGGCATCAAGGGGACGCAACCGTGCCAGCGGATCGCGGCGCCCCGTACCACAAGACGAACCAGCTGATGCACTCTATCAGCACACTCACCACCAGCAGTGCGCGGGTACTCAACCAATTGCTCAATATCGCTGTGAGTGCCGCGCCAACGGGGAGCAATGCCAGCGATAGCAAACGAAAGACCGCCAGCACGCGCCCGCGTAGCGCTGCGGGCGTTTGCTCCTGAATGATCGTCGCGGTGAGGATAGTTTGCGCGCTCCATCCACAATCACTCGCCTGCCCGATCCCGAGCAAGATTACGTTGCTCCAGCGCAGCCCATCGCCACCCACCGCAGCGATCGTGCAGACGCCGCCAGCCAGGATGAGCCCGTGCATCAGCAATACTGAACGACGCGGCCCCATGGTCGTGGTAGTCCGAGTGGCGAGGACCGTTCCCCCCAACGACGCCATACCGCCGATGGCAATCAGTGGGCCAATCAGGGCGAGGGGTATGTGCAGATCGTGGAGGGCGTAGAGGAGATAGAGTGTTGCGAAAATGCCATTCTTCAGCGCGTCCATACTCTCCGCCAATGCCAGCGTCCGAAGCCACGGCCCATTCCAGATGGTAATCCATCCGCTGGTGAGTCCGCGCCAACCTGCGCCAACAGCCTCTCCGCCAATGCCCTGTTCCTCGTGGGGCGTACCCACCTGCCGGATGGTGAGCAGACTGGCGCACGAAATGAGGAACGTGGCGGCATCGATCACGCAGAGGGTCGCGGCTCCGACCCATTGATAGAGGAGTCCACTCAAGGCCTGGCCGCCAATTTCCGCGCTAGCGGAACTCGCCGCCATTCGCGCGTTACCCGCCAGCAGCAGATCATTCCTGACAAGGTCTGGTATGATGGCGCCTTGCGCGACATCGAAGATGATACTGAGAAGCTTCGTCAGCACCAAAATGGCGAGCAAGGCCGTGAACCGTAATGCTCCACCAGCCGCGAGGAGCGCAATGCTTCCCAGTAGCGCCGCGCGGGCCAGATCAGTGACGATGAGAATCGCGCGGCGCGGGATGCGATCCGCCAGGATCCCCGCCAGGCTACCACCGATCAGTGCGGGCAAAATGCCAGCTCCGGTCAGCAATGCCAGTTGGCGCGGTCCGGCATGTAATTGCGCGATAGCGAGAAGCATGAAGGCCGTGGCCGAGAGTTCGCTGCCGAAAAGTGAGACCGTCTGGCCGCTCCACAGGAGCAGAAAATCTCGCGAAATATACCATCGCTGATGTGGAGATCCACGTGTCCGTTCTTGCAACATGCGCTCTCTCCAAACACCCCAGAAGCTGGAAGGTCACATGATATCCAGCCTCAATAATTGGTTAGATGGACGACCGGCAAGGTATCATGTGCAGCGTATGGATTACATCGTGTTTGGACGAACCATAACGCTGAGACAACTGGCAAAGCGTATAAAATTGCTGTTGCCATGTACACAGAGCTCAGCATACAATGCAATCCCATGCTGATATGCCATCGCATGTCCATCTTCCCAAACGTCGAGGCTCGTATGATCACCCCACACGTCCCTGGCTGGGTCAAAGACGCCGTCTTCTACCAGATCTTTCCCGACCGTTTCGCCAGCAGTCCACGGGTTGCCAAGCCGCGCAACCTGGAATCCTGGGATAGCCCCCCCACCGTCTATGGGTACAAAGGCGGCGACTTGCTGGGGGTTGTCGAACATCTGGATTATCTCCAGGATCTGGGAATCACCGCGATCTACTTCACACCGATCTTTCAGAGCGCCTGCAATCATCGTTATCATACGCATGACTATTATCAGATCGATCCACTGCTTGGTGGCATGCCAGCCTGGCGAGAATTGCGGCGCGAGACTGCGCGGCGCGGGATGAAGATCGTACTGGATGGCGTCTTCAACCATGCCAGTCGCGGCAATTTTTTCTTCAACGACATCCTGGAGAATGGCGCCTCGTCGCCCTGGATTGATTGGTTCATAATCGAGGGCTTCCCGCTCAATGCCTATGACCTCACGCGTCCCGCCAATTATGAGGCCTGGGCTAATCTGCGCGCCCTCCCCCGATGGAATACCGAAAACCCCGAGGTCCGCGAGTATTTGATGGGGATTGGTGAATATTGGGTGCGCGAAGGTATTGATGGTTGGCGGCTGGATGTCCCCTTCGAGATCACCGCGCCGGGCTTCTGGCACGAGTTTCGCAATCGCGTCAAGGCCATCAACCCCGAGACGTACATCGTCGGCGAAGTCTGGTGGGACAGTCGCAACTTTTTGCGTGGCGATCAGTTCGATGGGGTCATGAACTATCTGTTCACTGAGCCGGTGATTCAATTTACTGGCCAGGACCATATCCGTTATGATTTGATCCGCGCACGATCTATTAATCCTTACCCCGGCATCGACGCCAGCCATTTTGCGGACCGCATCGAGCAGTTGCTCGGGATGTATGCCTGGGAGACGAGCCTGGGTCAGCTCAATCTGCTGGATAGCCATGATACCGCGCGCTTCCGCTCGATCGTACAAAATGACGAGGCGGCGGTGGAACTGGCGACCTTGTTGCTGTTGACTTTCCCCGGCGCGCCAAGTATCTATTACGGCAATGAGATCGGTCTCGAAGGTGGACAAGATCCCGATTGCCGTCGGACCTTTCCCTGGAATCAGCCGGATGACTGGAATCAGGCCGCACTGGCCTATCATCGTGCGTTAATCGCGCTGCGCCACGCCCATCCAGCCTTGCGTACGGGCAACCATCGTCGCATCTATCCTCGGCCAGGCGACATGAACGCAACGGCGCGCGCGGTGTATGTATTCCTACGAGAGCAGGCAGACCCAGCAGGTCAGGTGTCAGACGCGCTCCTTGTAGCGCTCAACGCCAGCACGGCGACGCAGCGGGTGGCCCTGTCAACTGAGGCGATCGGGCCTGCCAGTGGTCACCTGACCCACGTCGTCTATGGTCCGTCGGGTACTCCGCCGGGTGGCCCGGTGCCAGTGCCAGCGCCAGATGTGCTGCAATTTCATGAAGGTACCATTGAGTTGACCCTGCCGCCACGGACCGGGTATGTGATCGCTCGCGCATAGTCTGCCCATGTACCTTGCGCTCACATCGCCCGGTAACGTACGATGCACAGCATATTGGGCGTCGCTATGGGGTCGGCGCTGTGGCCAGATGTGGAAGCTATCGCTGGCCACCGCATGATCGGAAAGGACCGCGGAATCATGACTGTACGCGCTGATCTACTATTTGAGACTGATTGGTTGGCCGAGCATCTCCATGACCCAGATATCCGGATCGTCGATATGCGAGGATTCGTGCGCAGTGTGGCGGTGGCGGATGGCGTCGATGAGACGACCTATAGCGGAGCGCGTGATCTCTATCTAGCGGGCCATATCCCTGGCGCGGTCTATCTGGATTGGACCGCCGACATTATCGATCCAGCGGATCCAGTGCCCGTGCAGATTGCGTCAGCCGAGCGCTTTGCGCGAGCGATGGCGGCGGTGGGAATTGGCGACGACACGCTCGTCGTGGCCTATGATGCTCACCCTGCCAGTCAGTTCGCCACCCGCCTCTGGTGGGCGCTGCGCTACTATGGCCACGACCGTGCGGGTATCCTCAACGGTGGATTACCGAAATGGGAGCGCGAGTTGCGCCCGCTGGATGCGGGGATCGTTACCTATCCACCGGCCGCTTTTACTCCCCACCCACATCCCGCGCGGCGGGTCACCGCTGAACAGATTCTGGCGCGTCTCGCTGGGGGGCAGCCGCAAGCGACCCTCATCGATGCGCGCGATACTGGGCAGTATCATGGCACCCTCCGGCGTGGCGAAGGGCGAGCAGGGCGCATCCCCGGCGCTTTGAGTTTGCCGCGTGAACTCCTCATCGATCCCACGACGGGCACATTTCTGCCCGATGAGGCGCTCGCCGCGGAATTGCGCCAGGCCGGGGTGCCAGAACATGGTGAGGTGATTGCCTATTGCAATGGCGGTGTCGCCGCGACGACCGTGCTTTTTGCACTGGCGCTACTGGGCCGCGAAGGCGCCAATTATGACGGTTCATGGAACGAGTGGGGGAGCCGCAAGGATCTCCCGGTCGAAAGCTCATAGGCTTTAGTGCCACGCTCCTCGCAGTCAAGTGATCATGGTGTCGCGCCGGTCTGCATGGCGAGAACCCTGATCACTTGACGCTCTCTCTGGCGGACCATTGCATGCTTGTATGCAACCATGGCCTGTGGATGAAGTAGCATACAACGATAGCGGCATGTTTACAGGTTGAAACCAGGTTCAATCCTTCGGCATGATTGGAAGACAATCGGATGACGGCAGCTTACCAGACGACACTCCGGGTGACAACCAGACTGCGCGTCATCAGCATCACCCTGGGTACCATCGTTCTGGCTATAGTTTTCCCCCTCACCCTCTTCATTGCATTGGGCGCGTATACCGATAGTGTTGATGGATCTTTTTCAACAGGCGCGCTCGATTGGTTTGGGGGCTTTGTCGTGATCTTTGTCTTGCCCGGCATCCTGGGTACAATTTTTTGGTATGCCTCCTGGTGTTTGCGACAAAGGTCTACCGTCAGGGTCTTTGCCGAATCCTCCTGCCTTGTGTTTGTTTATCTTATCGCTGGACCGCTACTGGCCGCTTTGTCGCAAGCCTGGAGCGCCAGTATCTCTGGCGACCACTATGTACAACCGCCGTTTCTCGATACCATATCACCAACAATGGCCGCTCAGTCGGATGTATTTACCAATGCATTGAATCTGTTCTGGCATTATGTGCTCGGTTGGCTACCGATCTCCTTCGCGCCTATGCAAGTCTGGCAGGTGCCAATGCTAGGATTTCTGGCGATCCTGGCGCTTGGCGAAGGTGCCCTCGGCACCGGGCTAGCCCATAGTCTGGCGCGTTGGAACAGCATACGTACCCGGTCCTTACTCACTGCGCCGTTGGCAGATTGGCGCGAGGTTGCGCGAGCCTTTGGCGTCAACGTGCTGATGCTCATAGGTATCAACGCGATCTACGGATTACCGCTCTGGCCTCGGTATAGCCACTCTTTGATCATGCTGATCTTTCTCGTGCTTGTGCTGCCCACCGTAATTCCATGCCTGATTACCGGTATGCAAACGCTCATGCTACTCCGCAAGCCACCATCCGCAGTGTCCGCTTCTTCTACTACCGAACCGGATAATTACGTGGACTTTTCTTTCGAGCAGATTCCCGATCGATAGAAACATTTTTTAACTTGCTTTACGCTACTGCATGCACTATGAACCTGTGGTACACTACGGACGTTTTGTAGCCGCCCGTGTGTAACTGTGTGGCAAGTGAGCACGAAAGGATTGTGTCAGGTGGGTGGGATGCAACAATCGAAATCCACTGCAGCTTCGCCGCGACCATCGCCACCAGCGGTGCGAACGCCAGGGCGTCGCGGATTGGCGATTCTGCTGACGATCGTCGTCCTGGCCATCGCAGTGAATCTGACGACTCGCTGGCTCGGCCTGTTCGCGTTGCCCACGCCCGCGGTTGCGCCAACGATGGTCACATTTCAACCTGCCACCGCTGGCCTGGCTTGTCTGGCAGATCTCGCCTGGTCACCGGATGGCGCACGCATTGCCGTGGCGGGTGAGACCGGCGGGTGTCCGACCAGTGCCACGCCTACCCCACCCAGCATTCTCATCTACGACGGTCATACCGGCGTGTTGCTGCAGCGCCTGGATGCGAGCGCCGCGCTGCGTTCTGCGGGCGCGTTGGGGACGACCCAGGCGGTCCTTGTGACGCAAGTTCTCTGGTCGCCGAATGGCGCGCAGCTGGCGTTGACCTTTGATGAACTGGCCGCTGATGCCACCACGGGAGCCAGCCAGGTAGCGACGAGTGGGATTATCGTGTTGGACCTGTCGGGACAAGCCCCACTGGTGATCATGCAACCTACACCTGCGAACAGCGCGACCAGCGCCACCACCGCAGTCGCCTATGATCTCACGACAAGACAAGCGACAACCCTGGCCGCCGCCACCAATGGCGCGACGTTGCCGCCCGCGCTCAGCTATCGATGGGATGGGCAGTCATTAGTGGCGGCCGACGCGTTGGATGCCACGAACCTGGGTGGCGCGATTGGCAGCCCCGTGGCGCCCGACCATCCGGTCAGCTCCACGGGCTCGGCTGGCGGAAATGGCTTCTCGATATGGCAACCGGGTACACTCAATCAATACACACAGGGCGGTCCTGGTATGACATTTGCCTCTCCGGTCACCACCTGGGAGATGCATACAGTTGCCTGGTCTCCAGCTGGCACGACGATTATCGCGCCGATCGCGATTGCCCTGCGCGTGCAAGCCCCTGGCGCGCCAGCACCTTCAGCCGACGCGCTGGCATGGCTGGGCGACATTCCGTTTGGCCCGATCCGTGATGCGGGAATGGGTGCCATTGCCACCAGTATCGCTGCGGCGTCTCCTTCTGGTGGCACAAGTAGCGCAGGCAATGCGCGGGTCGCTGTTGCCTGGCGTCCAGATGGCACGTTAGTCGCAGCCTATGGAATCGGGTTTACGCCAGTCCTCTCGATGTATAGCACCGCCACGGGCAAGCTGGTCACGAGCTTGAACGCGCCGGTCGACTCCAGTCCGATTCCCGGCAGCGACCCGCTGATCCGTTGGTCGCCAGATGGTCAGCGTTTTGTTCTCTCCACCGCGGATAGCGGCACTGTCGCGATCTATCACCTATAATTCTGTCATGGTGTTTCCGCAGGTGAAGGCGCGTTGCCAGATTCGGCAACCTGCGCCGGCATGCTCGATCGCAGTTCCAGCAAGATCCGCTTCACTTCGGCCAACTCTGCCTGGACCTGTGCCAACTCAGAAGTCTCTGCTTCTTCGCTATGCCGATTGCGCAGGAATGTTGAGGTGAGATAACTCGAGATGACGCCGAAGAGTCCAACACCGCTGACCATCAAGACGGTAGCCACAATGCGCCCCAGCGCGGTAACTGGATAATGGTCGCCATAGCCGACGGTGGTTACCGTCACCACGGCCCACCAGAGAGCGTCACCGGGATTTTTGATATTGGAACCGATGGCGTTCTGCTCGGTATGAAATACGACGATGCTGGCCGTGATTATGAGCAGGAAGAGGCTGAAGATCGTGACATAGAGCGTATTCTCAGCCCCGTTGGCCTGCAACCGTTGCCACGTCCCATGTTTTCGTAGTTGCTGGATGAGTCCGCCGAGTCGGACGAGCCGTAAAATCCTGAAGAGCGGAAACCAGGCGACGGGCATGCTGCCCAACAGGTCTAACCAACCGCGCGTCCAGAGGTAGCGCCAACGGTGGGGTCCACGCGCCAGGCTCCGGACGACATCAAAGACCAGGAAAAGGCTGATAGCATAATCAACATCCACGATGATCGATCGGGTGGAATCAGCACCTGGTAAGAAAAACGCAAAGATGGGCGTCGCGAGGGACAGAATGATGATCCCCAGTAAGAAAAGATCATATTATGCATCGTCGCTGTAGGTTCGGATCGTTTGCCGCATGAATCCCGCTCCTCAGGCATGATATCGCTAGGAAGTGGCGCGCTGTACCAGATCGTCCAGCAACCCGGCTGGCGCATGGTCTGTCGCAGTCTCATTGTAGCGGTTTTGACCAGCCTTGTGCGAAAAGTAACACGGGCCGCAACCTTGCGAAAGGGTTCTCTACGAGTGGAATATTATCTGGGTTTAGGATCGAACCTCGGTGATCGTCAGATCAATCTGCAATTGGCGCTCCTGGGCCTGGCCGAACGCGGCGTGATCTTGAGATGTTCGCCATGGTATGAAACTGCGCCGCTCTATGTCACCGATCAACCAGCATTTCTGAACCTCGTCGCACACTTCCGCACCCTGGACGACCCCTGGACGATGCTCGCGCGCGCCAAAGAGATTGAGGGTCGCCTTGGCCGCGATCTGCGGCCCACCGCAATGCGTTATGGACCTCGGCCAGTGGATATCGACCTGCTTTTCGCTTTTGAGGATGCAGGTAAGGCGGTCGTGCTGGATTTCACCGGGCTGACCATCCCGCATCCACGCCTGGCAGAAAGGGCGTTTGTCCTTGCACCGCTACGAGATCTTGCCCCAGATCTGGTGCATCCACTGCTCAACACATCGATACGTGATCTCGCCGATGCTCAGCGCGATCAAGCCATTACGCTGGTGTCGCCGTTAACCTGAAGTATCGGTTGGGGTAGCGGCCAATTCCTGATCGCGGGCATCATAAGCCTCACACTTCGCGACAAGCTTCGCACGCAGATCATTCAACGTCTGGAGTTTGGCGTCAATAATCGCGATTTGTTCCAGCGTGAGCGCGCGCGCCTGGTGAAGCTGTTCGCGGCGTTCCTGGTGATCCGTGGTCTGATGATACGAGGTGCGCAATTGAACGCGCTCATCTTCGGCGCGCAAGAAAATGTTGATATCCGCCAGCGTCAGCCCCAGCGCAGAGCGCATCTGCCGTATATGCTCGATGCGCGCGATATCCTCGTCCGTATAGAGCCGATAATTGCCATCCGTGCGCGCGGGAGGACGGAGTAATCCGATCTCTTCATAGTAACGCAAGGTGCGTTTGGTTAATCCGGTGCGTTCCGCGACCTCATCGATGCGATAGAGCGGCGGTGATAATTGGAAATCAGCCATGCGATGTACCTCCTGACCTCCCGAGACTATTTTAACATATCCATGGGTCGCGATATATCATAATGTCTGGTTGTTGTCTGGATTGCGGTGTTGAGGATAGATCGAACCATACGTCATGACCAGCCAGGGGTCTCTGGCTGGTCTGCGGTTCCGGGCAATCACATGGCGACCTGGATGGCGTCCCCTTCGACGCGCACGGGATACGTGCGGAGCGCCTCTACGGCTGGCAGGGCTTTGGCATCGCCTGTCCGCAGGTCGAATATCGCCCCATGGCATGGGCATTCCACCTGCGCGCCGTTCACTACCGTGCCACCATCGCTGATATCGCATTCTTCATGGGTGCAGATATCGTTGATGGCATAGATTGTTCCGCCCACATTCCAGAGCGAGATCTTCTGGCCCCTCAGACTTACCTGTGTTGCGCTCCCTTCCGGCAACGCTGAGACTTGCGCGACAGTGACGAAATCAGCCATGTATGGTTCCTCTTCGTACAGTAAAATTGGAGGGCATCATTGCTGCCCTCCATACATATAGCATGAAACTCTGCGTCAGCGCACGACGACTAGACTTGTTCCAATGCGAGCCGTGACTCTTCGGCCGCGGTCGTCCGTTCGATGCGCTGGTTGATCTCATTACGCAATGAGACGCGCACTGCTTCCAGCGGAATCGCATCGATCAACTCGGTGACAAACCCTTCAACGATCAATTCCGTCGCAAACGCGCGCGACAGTCCGCGACACATCAGGTAGAAGAGTTGTTCCTCATCCACCTTGCCAACCGTCGCGCCATGCGTACAGCCCAGGATGTCGTTCTCACTGATCTCCAGACTCGGATTCGAATCAGCACGCGCTTTGCGGCTGAGCTGAATGTTCCGATTCTGTTGATACGCGCGGGTCTGCTTGGCGCCTGGGTGGACACGGATGTAGCCAGAGTAGACGGACCGCGCCGTGTCGGTCACGACGCCCTTGAAGAGCAGGTCACTGGTGGTGCTTGCGCCCCGATGATCTTGGAGCGTGAAGCGATCGAGATGCTGGTTGCCATCGGCGAAATACAAGCCATTGAGCTTGGAAGTAGCGCCGGAACCCTCGAGCAGATCTTCGATGTGCCCCTTCGAGAGCCGTGCGCCCAATTCGACGGTATGCAGAATCAGGTTGGAATCCTTGCCCTGGATGGCGCGCGTTTGATAGAAATCGAACATGCGTGGACCGAAGCGCTGGATGCTCGTCACATCCAACACCGCGGCATCCCCCAGCAGGATCTCTAAGGCGCGACTGGAGAAGGCCTGGTCTTCAGCGGTGGCGACCACGCCCCCGCGGAATTCTTCGACATAGCGCAACTGCGCCTGACGCTCCAGGATGATGAGCGTATGATGCAAACTGGCCCGGCCAGCGGTCGCCGCTTCAACGACGACCCCAATCGGTAACTCGACCACGACGCCCCGTGGGACGTAGATTACTACGCCATTGTCCCAGAATGCCGCGTGCAATGCGGCGAATTTCGCGTCACCAGGATGAATGGCTTGCGTCATGAAATAGCGCTCAACTAACTGAGGGTGCGACGTCAGTGCGGAACGCAGATCGGTGACGACCACGCCTTCCGGCAGACTCGCGGCACGCCATGACGCAGTGACGACCCCATCCACCAGGGTGATGCTCGCGGCCAGTTCCTCCTGAGGGGCGAGTGGCACGGGCGTCGCGGCCGTCACAGGACCCAATGGCGAAGTGGCCTCCAGATTCAACTCACGCAGGCTTGTGCGCCGCCATTCTTCATCTGTACGCGAATCAGGCATGGGCATGGCTATGTAATCAGCCCAGGCAGCTAGTCGGCGCTGAGCTACCCAGTCGGGCTCCTGGCGCTGCGCGATCATCGCGGCGATCGCGTCCTGGGTGAAACCATGTGATTTCGTCGGTGCTGTCATCTCTCTATCCTCAATGCGCGACTGTGTGACATGCGCGACGGAAGATACGGTCGGCAAAGATTGCCGCTTGTTACCGTATCTTCCGTCGCGGTGCTGTGAATCAACCGACCGAGCCGGACATCTCCAACT
>DAIDHM010000153.1 GCA_027459705.1 Ktedonobacteria bacterium
CGACCTCAACTTGGTGCGCGGCACGTTCCGCGTGCGCGGCGACGTGCTCGAGTTCGTGGGCGTGGACGAGGAGCTGGTGCATCGCATCGAGTTCTTCGGCGACGAGATCGAAGCGATCAACGTGGTGAACCTGATGACGGGCGAGTACGTGGAGAGCAAGGACGAGCTCCTGATCTTTCCGGCCAAGCACTTCATCACGCCCGACGAAAAGCTGCGCCGCGCGGTCGTTTCGATCGAAGCCGAACTGGACGAGCGGCTGAAGCACTTCAAGGCGAACGGCAAACTGCTCGAAGCGCAGCGTTTGGAGCAGCGCACCCGCTACGACCTCGATATGCTCCGCGAGGTGGGCTACTGCAACGGCATCGAGAACTACTCGCGCCATCTCACCCCAAGCTGAACCGCGCCTGGCGGCGGACCTTCCGTCGGCTTCCGGCTGGCAGCGGGCCACCCGACTTGGGCCCTGGCGCGCGATGTTTGGGAAGCTGGCGAAGTATGGGGCGGATTTCATCCATGCCCGCGACAAGGCGCTCTGGCTGGAACTGGTCTGGATGGGCGAGCGCGATCAATGGGCAACGCGCCAGTATGCTCGCATTCTCGCCGCCTGGACGGCGGACCGTGCGCGCTGGCGCGCGGGGGTCACGCGCCGCGCCTGGCTGCATTGGCGCCACGCGCGGCGATTAGACGCGATTATTACGCGGGTCGGCTGGCCAGGATTCGATCGTGCTGGCCGCTACGGCGCGTTGGCGGCATTCCTGATTGCTCAGCATGCCGACCACGACCGCGAATTTCAGGCACGTTGCCTGGGCGCACTGCGCTCGGCCTACGCGCGGGGCAGATGGGATAGCCCGGTGCCGCCGGATGGTCCGGTGCCGCCGGATGGTCCGGTGCCGCCGGATAGGCCAATGCAGGTCGAGCCGCGCCATCTCGCCTACCTCACGGACCGCGTGGCGATCCTCCATGGAGAGCCACAAGAATATGGGTCGCAATTTCTGGGGCCGCTCCTGGCGCCGGACCATCCGGCGTTGCCGATCCGCGATCCCGATCAGGTGGAGCGCCGCCGCGCGGCCATGGGCCTGGAGCCACTGGCAACCTATGGCGCGGCCATGTGGCGTACATTTCCTCATATGCGTATGGCCGCCCCGACCCCCACCGAGGCTGCCGCGGAATATCGCGCGCTCGCGCCGTCACTACCTCCCGGCGCCGGTGCGGGGTTGGCACAGAGTTTTGCGTCACTCGCATCGCTCATTCAGGACCACCAGTGAAGAAGGCCGACTCGGCGTTTTGTATCAGCGAATACCGCCAAGCAGTAGGCAGTTTGTCTGGCAAGCGTCAGCGTCACCCGGATCCATGCATGCACCGAAAGAGATCAGCATCGCTGGCGCGGAAGCATGACCACTTGCGATTAACGAACACGCGCCACGGGGATCTCACGCCATGATGTCATATACGCCGGGGAGCGTTCCGCGGTGCGGTAGCCCCAGCCACGTGCCAGGCCCGCGCCGGCCCAACGCACGGTCTCGCGACCAAATTTGCGGTTGATCGCGTCGACCGTCGCCATCAGTTGCGCCTCACGCGGATCGCGCCAGCCACTGGCTGCGGACTTTCCGCCAAAGAGGCGCCCCTGTTCAGGCTGGTTGGGACCGAGTTCGTTCAGCGTGACGCTGGCGCGGTGATACTGATAGCCCGCGCGATAGACACGCTCCAGACCAGCCAGCGCCGCTGCCACCAGATCAGGGGTGTAGTCCGTCGCGTTGGGAAGCCGCAGCGTCACCCCCTGGCTATACTGAGGCAGGTGTTCCCGGAAGGGATTGGTCGCGACGCTGACACCGACACTCCGGCAGACCGACCCCTGCTCGCGTAGCTTTTCCGCGGCGCGGCTCGTGTAGGTGCACACCGCCTGACGTAGCTCCGCCAGGTCTGTCACTAGCCGTCCGAAGGCGCGGGAAGTATGGATCTGCTGGCGTGGTCCGCGTTCCGTGACGAATGGCAGGCAAGGCATGCCACGCAGTTCGGCCTGGGTGCTGAGGCCACTGACCGTGAGGCGCTGGCGCACCCAACTGGACGGCATATCGCGAAATTGCCGCGCGTTCTCCACACCCGCGCCGCGCAGCAGCGCCGCACGTTGCGCGCCGATCCCCCAGAGATCCTCCACAGCGGTGGCGGCCAGCAGATCGGTGATCTCGGCGGCAGTGGTGACGACCCGGACTCGATCAGTACTATGCTTGGCAGCTTCTAACGCGCATTTCGCCAGCGTCTTCGTCGGAGCGATGCCCACCGAGACAGCCAGCCCCGCCAGCCGCAAGATCGCGCGCCGCAGCTGTTGCCCATATGCATACAACCGCGCGGTGGGGACATGATCCAGCCGGACAAACTGTTCATCGATCGAATAGATCTCAATCGGGTCAGGCGAGAAGGTCTGGACCAGCGTCGCCACCCGACCGGTGAGCGCGTGATAGGTCGCGAAGCGCGCGGCCCGCACGACGACCTGACCACCCGTCACCAGGGGCTGAATCTCGTGGCGCGCCATCCCCATCGGAATGCCCAGTGCCTTCGCCCGCTGGGAACGCGCGATGACATTCCCGCCATTCGGACCGGTGACACAGAGGGCGACACGCCGCAGGGCAGGATCGAAAAGTTGTTCGATGCTGGCATAAGCATTGTCGAGGTCGATAACGGCGATCATCATTCTGACCACCCCGCCTGGTAGGGCGCGAGATACACGACCGGACGGTCCGGTGCCGCGCTGGCGATCATGGCAAGACCTGCCCCGTGCCCTGGGGCACCTGGTGGACCACATAGGTCACCGCGCCGAAGATTGTCATCTCATCCGCCACCAGCAGCGGCGGCAACGTGGGATCCGCCGTCAGCAGGGCAACCTGCCCGGCAACCACGCCGATGCGCCGTACGGCGAAGCCATCCTCCTCCGCGCAGACCACCAGCGTCCCAATACGGAGCCGGACCGAGCGATCCACGACCAGAATATCGCCATCACTGATAGCCACATCCGTCGCGACCATCCCCGCTGCCCGAAAATAGTACGTAGTCGTCGGGCTGGGACAGAGCAGATCATTGAGGTTGAGGGGAAGTTCCGCATGTTCTGCCGCCTGGCTCGCGAAGCCCGTCGGCGTGACGGAAAGTCCGCTGCCGGTCGTCGCGTCCAGATCCGCGCGCGCATCGTCGGCCTGGCCTAGCGGCAACATGCTCATTACCCCACCTCCCCGCATGCAGCATTGCTCAACTGCGATATATTGTCTACTTCCCGTATAAACATAGAACGCAGTTTCTAGTACCTCCTATGATACCATACGACTAATCGGTCGTGTCCAGTAGGCGTGGGTTACCGGAACTGTTGGCGACCGTGAGAACAGATCAGCGATGACGGAAAAAGGCGGAAGGTCCGCTGCCGATCGAGGTGGCCCGATGTCCACGCAAACGAACCGCGCCGTTCCACTTGGAGTACGCGCGAATGTGATTCAAGCGTTGCGGATGTTGATCGAGGATCGCGCCGCACTGAGCGCGCCGTGGGAACAGCTGGCGCGGCGGCTGAGCGTGCGCTTCGCGCGCGGCGTGGCGGAAGCGTTGCCGACCATCGGCAGCGGACCTGCCGCCATGGCCGACCCGGCGGTGGTGACGCTACGCGAGTTGCTCGGCGCACTGGGAATGCCCGGCAGCGCTGCCTCCCCAGCCCTGGACGCCACGTGGGCACGGGCGGAGGCGCTGATCGATCAGAAATAGGCGGAAGGTCCGCTGCCGGCGGAAGGTCCGCTGCCGGCGGAGGATCCGCTGCTGGCGGAAGGTCCGCTGCCGGCGGAGGATCTGCTGCTGGCGGAAGGTCCGACGGCAGGTGCGTGCGATCGTGCCAGATAAGCTGCATCGCCGCTGCAGACATATCACCTAACGCTTGTATGTACGCTTATTAAATAATGCTATACATACCAAAATAGACTATTGGCTGATTTGTGATAAGCTCGTGTTCATGTATCACTCCCTTGTGAATGGCCTGTGATCCCCCTCCGCCATACTCATAACGGAACACAGAGGACCCCACTGGGGTGGGGTGAGGATCACAAAACAGCGGGGGCGACCAATGTTGACAGCCCGACACCTCGATGCCGACAAAGCTCGATCGATTGCCACACGACTCAAATCGATTGAAGGACAGGCGCGCGGCATCCAGCGCATGTTGGATGAAGGCCGCGATTGTCAGGCAATCATCGATCAATTGACGGCACTACGAGCTGCCAGCCACGCCGCGACCATCGAAGCTCTGGAAGCGTTTGTCATGCAATGCTTCAAGGCTGGCAACGAGGATCCAGAAATGATCGTCACGCACCTCCTCGGTGTGATCTCCCGACTGACTCGCTGATGGTGGCGGGGGTAGCGCTGACTCCACCTGCCACAATGCGCGTCAGCCGTCCTGAGAGCACGGACCGCACCGGCATATGATGCCGGAAAGGAGACCCGCATATGTCTATTGATACGCCTCTGCCGATCCCACCGACCCTGACGCCGGAGATCGAAGCTTACATCCAGGCGCGTGTCGATGCACTGACCACCGCACGCCTGCAGCAACTCGTCACCGACCAGGTGGCGGAGGCCATGAAGCGCGATCCCGCCAAGAACAAGGTCGCGATCATTGCCTCCAAAGGCACCCTGGATATGGCCTATCCGCCCTTGATCCTGGCTTCGGCAGCAGCAGCGATGGGCGAAGACGTACAGATATTTTTTACTTTCTATGGCCTGGAACTCGTCAAACGCGGCGGCGCGCAACATCTGAAGGTGTCGCCAATCGCCAATCCCGCGATGCCCGTCCCCATGCCGAACGTCATCGGCATGCTGCCTGGCATGACACCCATGGCAACCTGGATGATGAAGAGCCAGTTCTTTGGGAAACACAACGTCGCCACCATCGAGGATCTGATCAAAGAGTGCCAGGATCTCGGAGTGAAGTTCATCGCCTGCCAGATGACCATGGATGTCATGGGCATCAAAGCCGACGACTTGATTGAAGGCGTCGAAGTTGGTGGGGCGGCCACGTTCATCAATTTCGCCAACGAGGCCCATGTCACGCTCTTCGTGTGACTCCCCGTACGTGAAAGGACCGATTTTTATGGCGACTATGACCGCCGACCGCGTCGTCGACGCGCGCGGACAAATGTGCCCAATGCCCATCTTGAGCCTGGCGAAAGCCATGCGCGAACTGACCAGCGGCCAGATTATCGCGATCAGCGCGACCGACCAGGGCGCGAAACGCGACATTCCCGCCTGGGCAGAGAAGACCGGCAACATCTTGCTGGAGACCGTCGAAGAGAACGGCATTCTGACCTTCTACCTGAAAAAGGCGTAGCTGACGCGGAGCGCGTCACCAAGGCCGCGAGGCCAAGCAAAAAAGGAGCATACAACCATGTTCGCGAATAGCGGTCAGGAGTCTGCTACGGCTCCCCAGGCCAACCGTATGTCTATCGTCCTCTTCTCGGGGACAGCGGATAAACTCATGGCGGCATCGATCATGGCGACCGGCGCGGCAGCGATGGGGATGGATGTCGAACTCTTCCTGACGACCTGGGGCGTGATGGCGTTCCGTAAGGGCGACTATCGCACCAACACCCGCGTCAGCGCCGATTACGCTGAATACGGCAGCGTTATGCAGGAACAAATGGCGGCGAAGAAAGCCACCTCGTGGATGGAGAACCTCGAAGGCGCCCGCGAGATCGGCCATGTCCATATCGCGGCGTGCAGCCACACGATGGAACTCTTCGATATCAAAGTCGAAGATCTCGAACCGATCGTCGATGAAGTCATCGGCGTCGCCGCGTTCATCGAACAGGCGCGAAACAGCGCCATCTCACTCTTCATCTGATCAGCACCTGATCACCACACAGCACGTTGGAGGCGTACCGATATGTCTACTCCCATCACCATCAATCGCGAGATCGACGCGCGAGGCAGCCATTGCCCGGGTCCATTGATGGAACTCATCCGTGGATTGAAGTCGGCTCAGGAGGGCGAGGTTATCGCCGTGCTCTCGTCCGATGCGGGGTCCAAGACCGACATTCCCCTCTGGGTCCAGAAAGCAGGCAATGAGATGGTCGCGATCGAGGATCTCGGCGAGGGTGTCTCACGATTCATTGTCCGTAAACACGTCCGCAAATAGGCGCGATACATTCGGCTCACAAGGCTTGGCGCGGGCGAGGCACAGAGCATTCGCCCGCCACGAAAGGAGCGCGATTATGCGCGCGCAAGTAGCGATCATCGGTGGTGGTGTCGGTGGGACACTGATCGCCAATCGTCTGATGCAACTCCTCCATGGCGATGCTCGCCATGAGACCAGCGTGACCGTCTATGACGTGCGCGGTCTGCATACCTACCAGCCTGGCTGGCTCTATGTCCCCTTCGCCCAGCAGGATCCTGAAAAACTGATCCGCCCGGAGAAGCGCCTCCTGAACCATGATGTGATGCTACTGAGCGGCACAGCTGGCACAGTTGAGCACATCGATCCGGTGGCGAAGCAGATCGTCACTGCCGATGGCCAGACCCACAGCTATGATTATCTCGTCCTGGCGACCGGGTCGCGCAATGCACCCGAAGAAGTGCCGGGGTTTGCTGAGGGCGCCAATCATTTCTACAGCGAAGAGGCCAGTATCGCGCTGGGCCAAAAGCTCGCGACGTTCACGGGCGGGCGCATCGTCACTGGCGTGGCCAGCGTCCCATACCGTTGCCCACCCGCGCCACTCGAATTCACGTTCATGCTCGAAGATATCCTGACGCAACGTGGGTTGCGCGACAAGACGGAAATCCACTACGTCTTCCCGATCAACCGCCCCTTCCCGATCGAGAGTGTGGCGGAGTTCGTGACACCGCTCCTCGCGGAGCGCGGCATCCAGGTGCACACGTTCTTCAATGTCGATTCGGTCGATCCAGAAAAGAAGATCGTCTCGTCGCTCGAGGGGGAAGATCTTCCCTATGATCTACTCGTCCTGGCGCCGCCACATCGTGGCCAGAAAGTCATTGATGTTTCGAAGCTGGGAGACCGCGACGGATGGATCCCGACGGACCGCAGCACGTTGCGCGTCAAGGGATATGAGGGCGCCAATATCTTCGCGGTCGGTGACGCGACGGACCTGCCGGTCTCGAAGTCCGGTTCAGCGGCACATTACGAAGGCCACATTGTCGCCGAAGGCATCGCCGCCGATCTACAGCATCGGGCGCCGCGCCAGGAATATCATGGCCGCGTCGCGTGTTTTCTGGAGACGGGCCACGGTCAGGCGACGTTCCTGTGGTTTGACTACGCCCATCCGCCCAAACCACCCCGCCCCCGGCGCATGTGGCATCTGGAAAAGGCGGCGCTCAATACCTTCTACTGGCAGTTGATCCCGCCTGCCCGCGTCTGA
>DAIDHM010000186.1 GCA_027459705.1 Ktedonobacteria bacterium
GAGATCGGCGGCATAATTCAATTGACGGATCGCCGTATTTTGGTCGCCCAGACGGAGCGCCAGGGCACCAAGATCCGCGTGTGGTTGCGCCGCGCGCGGATCACTGGCGATGGCGGCGCGCAGGTCGATCAGCGCGCGGTCAGCCTGGCCATTGCGTATCTCCCATTGCGCCAGCAAGTCCAACGCCACCGCATCTGGTGGCGTAAGGTCGCGCAGCCGCGCAAAGACTGTGGGCGCGCGCGGGTCCGCCTGCGCGAGTCCCGTCCGCAGATAGTAGCTCGCGAGGTCCTCCCAGGCATTTGCCTGGTCCGCCGTCGTGGCAACCGATGTAAGGTTCCAGCGCGCATCCAGTGCCGCCGCGCGATTATCCGCGGCGTCGGCCGCCAGCGCCGCCAATTGCCAGAGTGCCGCCGAGGGGACATGTGACGCTTGCCAGCTGAAGATCAACGCCACCGCCGCTGCCTGTAAACCCGTCTGCAGGTCCAGCAAAGCATTGGCCCCGACCGTAGCTTCGGCCATTGGGGCAAGGCGTTGCGCCATGCCCAGCGCAGCGCGCGCTGATGCCAGATCGCCGACCTGGAGGAACGCCAGTGCCAGGTAGGCATACCCAACGCCGTAGGCGGGTAGCTCTGGCAGGATAGCTCGCAAAGTTTGCGTCGCCAGTGCTGGGTAGCCCATCGTGAGGTCAAGGTACCCCAATGCGGCTTGATCGCTGACATTCCCATGCCATGTAGCGACCAATTTCCAGAGGGGATCATCCGTCAGGCCGGCAAGCATACCAGAGGGTGCTTCCACCTGGCCCAGGTGGAGCGCGGCCAATGCCATGAGACGCTGGAGTTCCGCAGTGGGCGCGGTGACCTGGCGGGCAATCAGCAAAGCCGCGGCAGGATCGGCACGCGTGAGCGCATCACGCGTCAGCGCTGTGGCCGCCAGTGTGCCCACCGGTGCGGTCGGCGCGAGTTGCAAGGCACGCTGCCAGAGCGCGCGGGCGGTGGTGAGATCGCCCTGGCGCGCGGCACAGTCTCCCCCCAACTCCCAACCAGCAGCGTCATTGGGTGCGCGCTGCCGCGCCACATGCAGCGCCGCCGCTGCCTCCGGCAAACGTCCCTGCCAGAGATAGATCTGGCCGGCATCAAGCAAGGGGGTAGGGTCTTCCGTATCACCAGTGGCAGCCAGCGCAAACCAGCGCAAGGCTTGTCCCCAATCCAAATCGGCCATAGCGATACGGCCCAGCGCTAGCGGACTATCGCGTCCAGGTTGCTGCATGAGCAGACATAACCAGACCAGCCCCAGCGCCAGCCAGCGCGCAATACGTGGTGCCCGCTGTTTCGCCAAACGCATCCAGGTTCCTTCCTGCCGCACTTCTTCACACTCGGGTATGCTGTTCAGCGAAATTGTTGCCAATCTGGGCAGTTGATCGCTCATGGTCCACCCAGCGCAGGATCTCATCGGCAGGGATACACTTCCCCTTTGGCGGGAAGTGCGGCGACGCGCCACTCAGTTGGTCTTCATCGTGGCTCCTCATAACGATTGGATTGCATTTGGATGGGATTGTATAATTGTGCTACGAAGAATGCGCTGTGCGAGGAAATCATGGATATCGAGACCGTTCTGTCCCGCGCTGTTGTCCAGGTCGAAAAAGAAGAGGAGTTGCGGCGTCTGCTACGCGCGGGTGGCCGCGATGGTCGCCCGCTCCGCGTAAAACTAGGTTTCGACCCCAGTCGACCCGATCTGACGCTCGGTCATGGCGTGGTGCTGCGTAAGTTGCGGCAATTTCAGGACATGGGACATCAAGCTGTTGTCATCGTCGGCGACTGGACGGCGCAACTGGGCGATCCCAGTGGTCGCGAAGGTGCACGAACACCTCTGACGGCCGCCGAGGTGCGGTCGAATGCCCAGACCTATCTCGACCAATTCTTCACGGTGGTCGATCGCGAGAAGTCCGAGGTCCGCTGGCAGAGCGAATGGTTTGGACAATTTACTCTGGCAGACGTCTTTCAGCTAGGCTATGAAAAGACCGTCGCCCAGATGCTCAAACGCGATGACTTCGAGAAACGATTCGCGCGCGGCAGTGAAATCTACATCTCAGAATTCCTTTACCCGCTGCTCCAGGGCTATGATTCTGTGGCGGTCCATGCCGACGTCGAACTGGGTGGCACGGACCAGACTTATAACCTCCTGGTCGGGCGCGAACTCATGGGCGCGCGCGGCATGACCCCACAATGCATCCTCACCATGAAGTTGATCGTCGGGCTCGATGGCGCGCAGAAGATGAGCAAAAGCCTCGGCAATTACATTATGTTGACGGCCGATCCCAACGATATGTATGGCAAGATCATGTCGCTGCCGGATGATGCCATGATGGCGTATTTCGAAGGCCTGACCTACGTGCCAGACGCGGAATTGCGAGGTTTCGCCGCTGGGATGGTGGATGGGACGGCCAACCCGCGCGATATCAAGATGCGGCTGGCCTATGAGATCGTGCGCGAATTTCACGATCTCGCCGTTGCCGAGGCAGCGCAAGATGCATTTCGCCGCCAGTTTCAGGAATCGCAATGGCCAACAGAGATGCCAGCGTTTACGCTGAGTGCGGCGATGCCGATTGTCTCCCTGCTCCCCGCCGCTGGGTTGGCGAAGAGTAAATCCGAGGCGCGCCAATTGATAACTCAGGGAGGGGTCTACCTGCGCCCCGAAGGCAGCGCCGGACCGACTGTGCGCCTGACCGACGTCAACGCTGTCGTCCCGGCAGTGGCGGGCGCCGAACTCCGCGTAGGCAGATTGAAGTTCGTCCGCATTGTCACAGAATGAAAGCGACCGGATGCCCCGGCTCCGCGAAAAAGAGGCGGTAGCGATGACTACAGCACGAGTCTGGCGATTGATCAGTGAGGACCAACCGCGTCCGGGCGCCTGGAATATGGCGATCGATCGTGCACTGATGGAGACCTGCGGGACGCAAGTCGCTCCCCCGACCCTGCGCATCTACTCCTGGGCACCGCCAGCGGTCTCGCTCGGCAAAGGCCAGTCCGCGGCAATGGTGGATTGGGAAAAGTGCCGGAGCGGCAGTGTGGAGGTCGTACGGCGACCGACGGGAGGCTGGGCGATCTTCCATAGCGATGAATTGACCTACTCCGTCGCGGCCCATGCTGACGAACCAGGCCTCGCCGGGCCATTACTGGAGGCCTACCGGGCCTTGAGCGATGGATTGATCGCCGGGTTGAGGAATCTGGGATTGTCGGCGCAGTTAGCGCCCTCGCCTTCGGCTGCCGAGAAGGCAGGCTTGCTCGCCTGCTTTGAGGTGCCCTATAGCAATGAGATCACAGTCGATAGCAAAAAGCTCATGGGTAGTGCCCAGGCGCGAAGTGGGCGCAAGCTCATGCAGCATGGATCACTCCCGCTGGTAGGCGATGTGGGGCGCGCGGCGGACTACCTGCGCTTTGTTCAGACCACCGCGGAGGGCGAAGTGCAGGCTGATGATGCCGCGCGGGCCGCGTTACGCACACGGCTCCGTGAACATGCCACGACGGCTTCTGCCGCCGCTGGTCGCACGATCACTTTTGCTGAGGCGGCGGCGGCGATGATCAGGGGATTCGCCGCAACGCTGGGCATCGTATTGGAACCAGGCACGCTCACGGTTGAGGAAGAACGGCTGGCGCGCGACTATCTCGCCACCTTCGCCGTCACGGATCCCGACCTGATCGCGCATGAACCATCCGCCAAAGATCATTGATGAGCAGGCGTCCGTATGGATCATACGGACGCCTGCTCATCAATGATCTTTGGCGCGAGTTATCCAGTGAAAGTGAGCGACAGCAGCATAGGCTGGAAATTCTGCGCATCTATATCGGCATACGAGCTGGCGGGAGCTAGCACGGTGACGATAAACGCATTCCCATTCCGCGTCATGCCATACTGCGCACCTTTATAATCAACGCCATTTTTTGAGAAGGTGGAATGTAACACCTGCCATTGATTGGCGCCGATAGTCACGGTGGTGGGTGCGGAGTCAATCTGGACATTCGTCGCGCCAAACCCAGCGTTCGCCGCTGTCCCATCCCCCTGCAGAAATCCGGAGTAGAAGTCACCGAACGACCCTGAGAAGGTCAGAGGAAAGACTCCAAACAGAGAATTCGAATCCGACGATGTGATCCCAATGGCGCCTTGCGTCCCGGATGCCCCGACCGTCTGGACGCTCCAGCCAGATGGATAGCCAACCTTATAGCCACCATCTACGCTATTATAGGTGTTTACCAGGACAGGTTTTGGAGTATTCGTGGGAGAGGTAGTCACGATAGACTTGCCCCCCTGCAACGCCCCAATGACGCCCAATAGCACCCCGATCACAACGATCGTACCGAGGATGGAGATACCGATGATCAATCCATTATTTTTTCGATTAGCGGGCGGTGTTCCTTGCGGTGGATACCCACCCATGGAGGGGGGATAGCTCGCCGGAGGATAGGGTTGCGCGGCAGGATAGCTCGGCTGGGGGTAAGGTTGCGACGATGGGTAGCCCGACTGGGGGTAAGGTTGCGACGATGGATAGCCCGGCTGGGGGTATGGTTGTGCAGGCGGATAGCCAGGCTGTTGCGGAGGATAGGCTGGCTGCGATGGATAGCCATAAGGCCCTGGACCCGTAGGCGCGCGCTGGGTCGGCTCTGGCTGGTAAGGTTGTGGATATTCTTGATAGGGATCAGGCTGGCCAGGTGGCGGTGGGGGTGGGGGATAGGAACTCATCTTGTCCTCCGATAAGCTGCGACTGACCAGCCCCTCGTTTGGTACTACCACCAGAGAGCTGGCAGACGAAAATCTTTGCTCAAGCTACCGAGATGCTTGCTATGATGACTGGGATATGGCCATGATATCATGCGCAGAAATGCCAGGCAACAAAACAATAGGCAAATGTGAAAAAATTCTCAAACATGCCCAGTGGAAATATCGGGCCTCTGGGCCAGTGGAGAACAGGTCACCGATATGTTAAAGTGTGCCTACTACGGCTTTGGCCCGAACGTCTGCAAATTCGTTGTGCGAGGTGATGTATGCCCGCGTTGCTCCAGATTGATGTGGAAGTGCCGCATTTAGCTTTCTTGCAGCATACTGCTCTCGCTCGGTCGCACATCGAACGCCAGGTTGGTTTGCATCTGATACAACTTGCTTATCAGCCTGATCAACCGGATGTATGGCTCCTCTCGCCGATCGGCGCACCCATCGAAGGTACGCTGGCAATCAGTAATGATATTCCGCACCTCCACTGCGAAATTCCTCTGCCATCCCAAGCGAGCATGGTGCTTTATCGCTGTGTCATCCTCAAAACCGGGACCGTCCTTGATAGTGAGGGGAAGCAGCGCGACCCCACCTTGCATGCGACTGAGGAAGAAATTTTTTTCTGCGTCGTCACCGATGATGAGCGTCACTACCTGGCTTCCCAACCTCTGCTGGTTGGGGTACACTATATTTTCCTTCCTCCAGATGCCATACCCTACGGTCATACTTCATCAGAAGAGACCTTATAGTTGCCAGAAGAAAACATCTTGGAGGGGACCATGCCCAGCACACTCACACACTGGCGAATTGCCATCGAATCTTTGCGCCCACTGCTTACCAACAACTCGCCCTTTCCCGATTCGTCAATACCGGAGATTGTGCCAACCCACGTACCAGGAACCGAATTACCCGTGCTGACGTTCCTGGGCGCCATTGGGCCAGATCTCCCCTATTTTGCTGGAATCACCACGCGATCCTTGCTTTTTCCTTCTAAAACCGAGAAACAAACACGTGGTAAGAGCCAATGGGCAGATCGCTTGCATTATACGAAATCCGGCGAATTCGTCATTCAATTGCTCCAGCGCTTCAAAACGGTCACCGCACCGGCCCTGCGTCGCAAATTGTACTACTATGCCCTTGGACATGTCAGTCACATCGCCGGAGATATCATGGTACATCCTTATACCAATACCTTCGCAGGAGCCTATCATGACCAATCCAATCCCGCAGTATTCAATCACCTGGGCATCCATTTCGGCGTAGAATTCTGCCACGATCTCGCGATGGATATCGCCTACTTTCATGCCCAACCCACCGCCTTGCGCCGCCGACCCTGGCCGCGCTACCTTGCCCTTGCGCACCAGGAATTGATTGCCGAGCATGACGGAATGAGCCTGCTCGCGCTCCTTCAAGCGACCGCGCGAGATCTCTATCAGTTAGACGCGGCGGATACCAGCGACTTTGGCGCGCAGTTTCTCGCTGGACTACATGGCATTCGCACCCTTTTAGGTCTCATGAGTTATTACCCTTACCTCAACCCTATCGTAAAGGTCTCACCACGCTATTCGACCTACTTCATGGAACAGACTCTCCCTGGCGATCCCCAGGGCCAGTTACCCGTAACCTTCCAGCAAACGCTCGACTATGCCACGAACGTCAGCGCCCACCTGGGCTCACGGGTGATGACCTATTTGGAAGCGCTCCAATCCGGGGATCCAGCCACTGATGTCGCGGAGGTCAATTTGCGGCAGGACCTGCGAGACTGGAATCTCGATACCGGCTATGTGGTGCGCCAGGAAGTACGCAACACTGGCGGAGAGCCTACTTTCGCACTATCCTTGCAGCACTGCTGGTATCATTTTCAGGCCCTCCGACCCATCACCTGATAATTGGTCGGCAGAGCCGAGGGATAGCGCTGGCGTATGTCCATCCCCCATACGGAGACGGTGGGTGGCGTCGGCATCGCAATACCTATGGCCAACCAGACATATACAGGCAAACCACACAACACCAGTACCCGTCTAGCGGACGATGATATTGCCAGTGGATTCGATGGGAAAATAGCGAGCGCTACGGTATGTTCGGTGCGTCAAAGAATGTGCGGAGTCTTCGCGTCGCATTCGTGATGATGCCATCAACGCCTGTCTGTGCGAGTTTCTCCGCGATTTTGGTATCGTCAACGGTCCAGGCATTGACGGCGAGATGAGAGTGATGGGCTGCCTGAACAAAATGGGGCGTCACTAATTGCCAGAATGGATGGATCGCGGTGCATTGCAGAGCCAGCGCCTGCCTGAGCCATCGTTGCATGCCAAATAATCCCGTCAACATGCCTACGGTCAGTGAGGGCGGATATAACAAAGCGCGCTGGGTTTCGGGGTACTTCTCCTGCAAATAGGCCAGTCCCGGCGCAGCGAACGATGACCAGATCACCTCCCCAGTGAGGTGCCGATCGTGGACGATTCGTGCCGCCGCATCGATCAAAGCAAAGGTGCGTTCGCGCGTCTGCTCAGGTTTAATCTCGATATGCAGGGGAACCCCTCGTTGGCCGAAGGTATCCAGAAATTCTGCAAAAGTGGGGACGCCAGGACGATCTGCCGAAGCTTCAGCAAGTGACAACCCATTGCGACGCACTGCGCGCAACTGACCGATTGCCGCCAGCGAGAGGGCGGCAACCGCGCCTTTGCCATCGGTCGTCGCGTCCACCGTGGCGTCGTGCATGATGACAACTGCCCCATCCGCAGTGAGTCGGATATCGCATTCGAGGCTATCAGCCCCTTGATCTAGCGCTGCATGAAAAGATCGCAGGGTGTTTTCTGGCTCATCCATCGGTGCGCCACGATGACCAATGATCTGCGGTGGGTGCGTGCTCATAGCATTCCTCATCTGATGGATACTCCGCTGGGTGGATTTTGGGGAGATCTCATTGGTACACCCGCCCCATAGTGCCACAATCTTGACCGTCCGCTGCAACGGCCGCCTATTCCCAACCCGCTGTGCTGGCTCAAAAGATTGGGCGGCTGCGAATCCCCTGATCACCCGGAATGCTGATGAGATTCTCGACCCCTACCCGTATTGATCGTATGCCAATGGTGGGCATAGCATTTCGCCGGATTTTCAAGAGGAGTTTACAACCCAACCCCACGGCGGTCAAGGGCCGCGGCAGCCAGGGAGCCTGCGTGGCTGGTGCCAACATGCTGAGGCGCATGATCAAATATCCTTGCATCTGACGACTACCATCTCATCGCAGAAGTCTGAGCCTCACCTGGGGAGGGGAATTATTTTTGCAGAGTGGTCACCAGCCGACCCAGATACACACTCCCGATCGATAGAATCAGCGGGAGAATAATGCCACTGAGCACGCCGAGCACCAGTCCAAAATCTAACGGCCATTCCTGGAGCTGACGCATTTCCTTATAGAGATCTTCTTCAACGGTAACGACCTGGGGTTCGGACTGCTGGCCATTGACATACAGCCAATACTCTAATTCATCGAGTTGAGAACGTTTCGAATCGCGCATGGCGATATGCACACGATTGACGCCATTCACCATGATGATGAGGATGAACGTCGACAAGGTCGTTGCGGCAAGGATGACCGAGAGGCTATTGAAATGATGCTCGAACAAGAACTGTCCCATGATGAACGTGGTGTCGACAAAGAGGGTCCCAAAGACGAGCTGGAAAAGCAAATTACGCAGCAAAATCCATGTATGGTTCCCCATTCTCGCATAGCGGACTGGGTACGAAACCAATATCGTTCCTGAACTATTGAACGCTGTACCAAAGATAATGACAATGGCCGATCCGAGCAAGCTTATGAGGGCCGCACTGCTGAAGAGCAGGGTATTGGTGACGATATCAATGGTGAATGTGGGTTGAAAAATTGCATTCGCGCCTAAAAAGAGCAGCGAAGTGCCGATAAAGATCAGTCCATAACTGAAGTTCGAGAGCCAGATCTTAAAAGTTCCTTTCAGATAATCCACATTACGGGCCATCCAGAGATATTGCAGTCGATCGAGGAAGACGACCGGGGTAGGTTCATGCTGAAGCCCTAACCCACCACAGTGAGCGCACCGATGCTTCTCAACTGGGTGCCGTCCATTGCCACCACAATAGATACAGGTAGGGATGATGGTACCGGAACCATTGCAGGCCGCGCACTGCGTCTTTTGTGGTAACCGCGCCTCGCAAGCGGGGCAGACGATCGTTTTGCGGAGTTCATCATACAAAATCGCCGCCATCTCATCGGGAGTTGTGATCGGTTTGCCGGTCTGGCGATGCGGAACATTTTTCCAGATGTGCCAGAGAGACTCGGCCCGGAACACTTTTTTGAGCACATCTTCGCGCATCAGTTTGTCGATTGGACCGAGGAAATATCCCCATGGCCGATATTTGAGGATATCGTGGTAACTTTCGGGATATTTCCCATCCTCAATGCTCTGCTGAAAAGCAGTAAAGTCGGGGTGCTCAATGATCATCCGCATTTGCAGGGAAGTAATGGGCTCTAAGTTTGTTTTGAACCACCACTTCATACGATAGCGCCAGGTTCGCAACGCGATAAATGGGCGCCGATCTTCTTCATGATGCACGTAGCGCCACCCCTGGAAGTCGAGATGGGTCGTAAAAACAAAATCGAAAATTTCCAGGGAAATGTGCTTGAGATGGCGAATCAACCAAATGACCACCATAACGAGGATGAGATTCATGATGGTAACACTTGGGTTTTGGAAAAAAAGCCAGGTTGGGAGATAAGGTGCCAGCGCCGCCCGGCTCAAGAGAATTTGGAGGATTGCCAGGACGAGCAGCGCTGTCACGATGCTAAAAAGCACGCCATAGAATCGTTTCCAGGGCACATCAAAGCGCTGTATCGCGGCATATGATGCACTGACCTGCAAGATGCGTCGATTAGGATTGAAAGAGAGCGCCTGCCCAGCAATGATGAAAACCAGAAATGGGATGATAATGGTCCCAAGTCTGATCAGGTCACCGATTGAGTTATTTGCCATCTTTGTTTACCTCGACCGCGTCTTGAGATGAGCCACCGCGTAAGCTCACGAGTGAGTCAATAGATTTGTCAGATATGACCAGAAAATACTCCCAAACGTGATGCTGATCGGTAAGATGAAACCGCTCAGAGCACCCAATACGGATAAGCCTTCGATTGGCCATTCATGTACCTCCCGCAATTCTTTATAGAACTCTCGTTCTTTACTGATATCGATAACTTGATTCTCGGCCGCGACCGCATGCAGCCAATGCTCGATCTCTTCCATCTGGGAGCGTTTGGAATCACGCATTCCAGCATGAATGCGCTGAATCCCCAGGGCACCAATAAAAAGGATATACAGCGTGAGGCTGGCAGTCGCCAGATAAAAAGTCAGAAATTGAATGTGCGTTTCGAGTAAAATTTGGCTCATGACAAAGGTCGTATCAATCAGGAGCAAACCAAAAACCAGCCAGCTTACTAATCCCATGAGCATCATCCAGATACGATTCCCAAATCGATCAAAGCGCAAGGGGTAAGAAGCGATGAGGGTACCTGAACTATTGAACGCCGTGCCAAAGATGATCACGATAGCGAATCCAATACATCCGACAAGGCAAGCGCTGCCGAAGAGCAGCGCGACAATCAAGAAATCCACATTCATGGGGATATGCACCAGGTATGACACTCCGAGAAAAAGCATGGTTGGAATGGCAAAAAAGAACAGATAGCTATTATAGGAGAGCCAGATGGGGAACGTCTTGGTCAGATAATCCACATTCCGCGCCATCCAGAAGTATTGCATGCGATTTAGGAAAGCATATGGCGTGGGCCGTAACTCGAGACCGATGCCAACACAATTGCTACATTTCTGTTGGGCCAGATCTACCCCTGCTCCCTGGCACACCACGCAATGGCGCATGAAGGCTCCCGATCCCCCACATTGAGCACACCCGCGTTGCTGTTCGGCGATGCCTCGACAATAAGGGCAGAGAATCAATCCACGAATCTCGTCATAGAGCATGCGGGACATATCCTCAATGGCGCTAATTTTTGTCCCGGTGCGCGGGTCGCGCTCGTCGCGCCAGATATCCCAGAGCGATTTCGACTGATAAATACCTAGCAGGACAGCATCGTTCATCAGCTTCTGGACCGTCCCCAGAAAAAAACCATAGGGGCGGGTCAGTTTGTCACGGTGGAATGACACAGGATAATCAGAAATTTTGACCCGTTGTGCGAAGGTCGCAAAGTCGGCACACTCAAGAATCAGGCGCAGATGGAGGGCATCGATCAGCTCGATATTGGTTTTAAACCACCACTTCATTTGATAGCGCCACCGCCCCATGACAATGGCTGGCCGACTATCACGGATGGGATCGACGACCTTCCAATCGCTGAAGTCAATATGTGTTGCAAAGGCATAGTCCAACGTATCGACTGACATGCGCTTCAGTCGGCGCACGAGCCAGAGGGCAAAGAAAATCAATGAGATATAGAGGGCGGATAATTCCGCATTGTGAAAGAAAAGCCACGCGGGGAGATACATTGCCAGGGAATGTGCCTGCCCGCTGAAGAAAATGGATTCCGTAAAAATAAGGACCAGCAACAGACCCAGGCCCACCTGAAGGATAATAAAAAACCAATGCCAGGGATGATCAAAGGGTTTGAGGCTTTGGCCGACCTGATTTGGTCGGGATGCGCGACGGTTTGGATCAAATCGCAAAGCACGACCAATAACAAGCAGGGCCAACAAAGGGATAAGCAGAGAACCTAAATTGGTCAGCTCACTCGATTGGATGGGTGTCATAGCAATGCATCTCCCTCAGTGAAGGTAGAACACGACCTATGGCCGAAGCCGTCCGTGAGCGTCAAAAACCGAGTAAATCCAGGGCAACCTTACAGATGAGCGAGGTCATAACCTCCCTTTTCATGTTGAAGTAATACGTTTGTTTATATCATTATATCCACTGAGCTATCTCTGCGCATACCCCCTCGAATTATGCGTGCATACTGTCTATATTTGAGAGTATATGCATAGGGTGTATCCTTGTCAATATTTGGAGATGCGTTTTCTGCCAGTGTCAAGCACCTCGCACACACAGAGAGGTGCACTGGATTTATGCCGGCTGGTTGATACTTTTGCCAGCCCACTTTCATGGTACAATAAGAATGGAGCAAGGCATGGTGACACGTTGAGCGTCGTCTATGGCAAGGAGAATAATATGGCCACAGCGCAAGAACGGATCGTCCTCATCAGTGGTGGCGCGGGTGGCGCGGGCCTGGCAATTGTTCAGATCTTTGCCGAGCAAGGCGACCGCGTCTTCGTCATCGACCGCGCCGTAGCGGAACATCGCGTTACGGAACTGGGACTCCACCAGGTAAGCTTTATCGCAGCGGATGTTTTCGACGAGTCCCAGGTTGAAGCAACTATCAAGCAAGTGCTGGATGCGGCGGGGCGGGTGGATGTTCTGGTGAATGTCGTCGGAGGCTATGCCGCCGGACAGCCCATCCATGAACTGGAGACCGCGACCTGGGAGAATATGCTCGAGCTTAACCTGCGGGCGACTTTTTTGCTCGCAAAACATGCCGCGCGCCCGATGATCGCGCAACGCTGGGGCCGTATCATTAACTTTGCCGCGCGCGCGGGCCGGACGACCGACGCAACCACCGGTGGCTATGCCGTCGCCAAGGCCGGGGTGCTGGCCCTGACCGAAGTGCAGTCGAAAGAATTGTTGCCGTACCATATCACTGTCAACGCGATTCTTCCCAGCATTATCGATACCCCCGCGAACCGCGCGAGCATGCCCAATGCCCATTTTGATCGCTGGCCACAGCCCGTTGAGGTCGCGCGCGTGATCCGCTTTCTGGCGTCGGATGATGCCGTGCTGATCTCTGGTGCGGGGATTCCAGTCTATGGCCAGGGATGAATGTGGTGCGCCCTCAAGCAAACGAAGGAACGTGACTCGCTCACAATTGGGAGGACTTCCTGTTGAACTAATTGCGTTCACATGGGGACGTTGCTATAATGTTGAAGATCTGGGTTGAAGATCTGGGATAGAGATTCGTCGAGAGTTCACAAGCAACCAGGCGACGGACAGTGGGGTACGTCGCACAGTTCGCGAGTGCCGGGAGAACACCATGATAGGGCGTGTCGTGCACGGCCGGTATAAACTGATCGATGAGCGCGGCAATGGCAGCATGGCAATCGTGTATGTGGCCCGCGATCTGGAGACGAATCGGATCTATGCCGTCAAAATGCTCAATAATAAAGCCGCCAATGATGCGGAACTACTTCAACGGTTCTGGCGCGAGTTTGACTTGCTCAAACAACTCACTGGTCCGCATGTGATCCGCCCGGTCGCCTGGGGGGAAGAGCGTGAGATGCATTATATCGTCATGGAATATGTCGATGGGCACACGCTCAAGCATATTGTTGAGACCTTTGGGCCGATGGCACCGCTCGACGCCATCGAAGTGACCAAGCAAGTTGCCCTTGGCCTGGAATCCGCGGCGGAGCGTGGCATAGTGCATCGCGATGTGAAACCCCAGAATGTCATCCTCACGGTAGATGGTGTCGTAAAATTGACCGATTTTGGATTAGGTCGCAGTATCACATCGGCGCCATTGACTGTGTCGAATGTCTTTCTGGGCACTCCATATTATGTTGCACCTGAGCAAGCGGATAATGGACGGAGCGCCGATACACGCTCCGATCTGTATTCGCTCACCTGTGTCTTTTTTGAGATGTTGACCGGCCATGTACCCTATGAAGGCGAGACCGCGGTGGATGTCGTCGTCCAACATCTCAATAACGCCATTCCCTCTGTCTGCCGTGAACGGCCAGATATGCCCTTAGCCTACGACGCGTTCATTCAGCGGGGGATGGCGAAACAGCCCGCGCAACGTTTCCAATCTCCCCAGGAGTTCCTGCAGGCCCTGGAAGCCTTGCGATCTGAGACGCCGGCAACCTCAGGGCGACCGGCGAAGACGTCGACGAAATCGTTACCGCGGCTGGTCTGTGTGCGGACGGGGCAGACCTTTATGCTGATGAAGCCGGAATCTGTCATTGGCCGGAGCGACCCGCAGAAAGCGATTTTCCCAGATGCGGATCTGGCGCCGCTCGATACGCAACATACGGTTTCGCGACGCCACGCACGTCTCTCGCTCCGCGAAGGCCATTACTTTCTTGAAGATCTCAATGCGTTCAATAAGACACGACTTAACGGCATCGCATTGGCACCGAACCAGGAGCAAGAGTTGCGGGAAGGAGATATCATCCGGCTAGGAAATGTTGATCTGCGCTTCGAGATTCAAACCGGATGATACCAGAGCATGCAGATGCGGTTGGCACGTGGCAGGATAAGGTGTCCTTCAACTCGCGCTCACATACAACGGAAAGGTCAGTGACGGTATGAACGATATACCATTCGTACTCGCGGCAACTAGTTCAAAATTGATAGTCATCGGCGCCGCCGTGGTCGTTGTCCTCGCTATCGTGATCGTCTTTTTCATGGTGCTCCGCAGCGATAGCAGCGGCGGCAAGACGGAACGTGGCCTGGGATTCGACGCGGAAGAAGGGCCGGCCGGCAATAATTATGCCGGGGCTGGGCGTCGTCCGATGGCGATGAGCGCCAGTGACCGCGGCGGCTCCGCATCACTGGATGGTGGGTTCGATGGTGGCCGCGGCGCGGCCAGGCCAGGGGCCTTTGGTAATGACGCTATGCACCGACCGGGTGATTTTGGGGGAACCGTCAGTGGTCCGCCATCGCGCCCGCAGAATCAACCGGGTGGCTCTCCCGCCTGGGGTCGCAACGATGACCAATGGGGTGGCCGTCAGGAAACCCCCGCCTGGGGCCAGCCTCAACGGCCCGCGGAACCAGCCCCCTGGGGTCAGCCGGTGGCCTCACAACCGCAGTCTGTCGAACAGCCAGGCTGGAACCAACCCGCCCCCGGTCCCGGAGCCGACGCGGCCCCCTGGGGTCAGCCCCAACGGCCCGCCATGCCCAGCCAGGCACCTGGTGGCTGGAATCAACCGATGAATGGCCCGAACATGCCCGGCCCCGGTCGGCCGATGCAGGAGCCACCCGCGGCACAGAATGGCGGATGGGGCGCGCCTCCCATGCAAGAGCCAATGCCCGCGCCATCCTGGGATGCCGCGCAACAACAACAACCGCAACCGCCTGCCTGGGGTCCTCCTTCGCGCCCACAGCCGCAAGCGGCAGGCGGGTGGGGCGCGCCGCCCGCCGCGGATCCGGCACCGCCGGTTCCGCCACGCTGGAATGGCACTCCCAGTGGCCCGATGAATCAGCCGCAACAGTCGCCTAACTGGGGCGCGCCGCCCGCGGCGCCGCCTGCCTGGGGACAGAATGCGCCCATGTCTCCCCCACCCGCTCCCGCCGCACCGCAGGGCATGCCCAATTGGGGCGCGCCCCCTCAGCCGCCCGCGCAGCCCGCGTGGGGAGGGGATGCCACCGTCGCGCCGCGCAATGATTCCCGCGTGGCGATCGTCGTGGTTCGCGAGGGCAAAGAGCCTGGCCGCACCTATGAGCTCCGCCGCGATCGTCTGACGATGGGCCGCAGTCGTGATAGCGATGTCTTCCTGGAAGATCTCGCGGTCTCGCGCCTCCACGCTTCGATCTATCGCGATGATCAGGGCAGCTACATCCTGCGCGATGAAAATAGCGCCAATGGCACGCTGGTCAATGGACAGCGCATCACCGAACACCGCCTCAGCGAAGGTGATGATATCCAGGTCGGTCAGACCATTCTGACGTTCAAGCGCCGCTGAGTCGGCACCGACCCATCGCGCCCCGCCCCGCTCCCCCAACGTATCGGAGCGGGGCGCGTTCATTGATCGCGCCATAACGAGGCAGCCAGATCAAGCCGGCCGGGCCAGGCCGGGTGGTGGTATGATATGCCTGGGAGCAAGTCGCGTGAAGCTCCTTTGCGTACTTCCCCATTGTGATAGCGGACCCTGCTGGCTCAGCGCGCGTTCCCGGCTTTGCCGCCGATAGCCCGGTTGGTGAACGGTGTTGGGTTGGTTACGTCTCTACCCGCGTGCAAAAGGACGATACAGAGCATGACCAATTTGCCAGATCAAGACCCCAACTCATCAAGCACCGCACCATACCAGGCCGACCAACCGCTCGCGACGGATTCCGCCGCCGATGCACTCCCGGAGGGGTGGTCTCGCGCCGACCTGCATATGCATACCAACCTCAGTGACGGCACCGCCAGCCCGCAACGGGTCATCACCGAGGCCCTCCGGCATCAGTTGCGGGTCATCGCTATCACCGATCATGATAGCCTGGAAGGGGCGAAACGCGTCGCCGATCTCGTCGCCGAGCGTCAATTGCCGCTGGAGGTTATCATCGGCACTGAGGTCACGACGCGCTCGGGCCATTTCATTGGTCTGTTCTTACAGAAGCGCATCAAGATGTATAAATCAGTAGAATATAGTATCGACGCGATCAAAGAGCAGGGCGGGATCTGCGTCATCCCCCATCCGCTCGGTCGTTTGGTGCCCAGCCTCAGCCGCCGGAGAATCGATGAGCTTTTAGCGCGTGATTTTGTTATCGACGGCATTGAGATCTACAATCCTTCACCCGCCAATGCCGCCATGCGCCAGGAAGTCATGCTTCAGAACAGTCAGTGGGGTTTCTCGGCCATTGGCAGCAGCGACGCGCACTTCTGGCAACATATCGGCGCGGGCTACACCACCTTCGCGGGTTCCACCGCCGCTGACCTGCGCCGCGCGCTGGAGCAACGCACCACGCGCTCTGGCGGCCAGGAAAAGCCTCCCTCCGCACTGCCGGTGCCTGCCTATGTCGCGCAGTGCGCCTGGAGCTGGTTCGTCGATCCGCCGCGTCGCGCCTGGCGCGCCTGGAAAGATCCCGTCTGACGTGGCATCGACGGTCCACGACCATCGCTCAGGGCCAGATCGCCAGATAGTCGGCGTGCAGGCCCAGCCAACGCGTGGATTCTTTCCCCGTCACGATCTCGCTGGCAGCGAGTAACACCAGCACGATCGGGACAGCACATTCGTGTTCCACGCGCGCCAGGATCACCGTGAGTTCCTGAGCGATCGGCCCCGTTTGATGGCGCGCGATCGGCTCGATCAGGATGCAGGCGAGTTCGACTTGTTCCAGCCAGATACCATTGGACAACGCCCCGGTGATCCCCACCGACGCGATCTGTCGGCAGATCGGATCCTGGCTGAGGATCTCTAAAAAGCGCTGGATGGCATACATCGCCCAGCGGGCATCGCGCTGTGGCGGATGCCCCAGGTGGGTGGCGCGACGCACGATCTCCGCACGCCAGGGTGGGATGCTATCTTGCGCCAGTTCCCAAGGATCGCGCTGGTGACGTGGCATAACGACATCACTCCAATGGGCTGAGCAAATTGGCCAGTGTCTGTGGGATGATCTCGCCACTGACACTCCAGACTGAGAAAAACCCGGCTTCGCGATAGAGCCGTTGCGCGGTCTCCGCCTGTCTGTACCCCGTCCCGCCACCGACAATCAACGCGAAGTGCGCGGCGCGCGCTGCCAGCGTGTTGCCGCGCCCCCGCAACCTGGCCGCGCGGCTGAAATCATCGGCGGCCAATGCCCCCAGTACCGCGCGCTGCAGGGCATCCGCTTCACGTCGCACCCATTCCGCCATCGCGCTGGCCGGGCCGCCCTTGCGACTGGCCGCCTCATCGAGCAGCGCCAGCGCCGCCCGCGCGTGGCCAATGGTCAACGCCGTCGGCACATAGGTCGTCGCGCCGCGAAAGGTCGCTTTCAGAATCGCCGGATCTGGTCCCAGGATGATGGACTCTGCTGGCGCAAAGAGATCCATGCAATGGATGACGGTCGTGTCAGATGCCGTCAAGCCCGCTAACTGCATTGGCGGATCAATGGTTGCCGTGCCCGCTGCCAGGGCCGGGCGCAATGGTACGGCGGCCATAATCTGGGTCATATCGGGCAGGATCGCGCCGGCGGCCACGACATCGCTCTGGTGCGCCGCCGTCACCCATGGCAGCGATCCCGTCAGCCGGTAGCCACCTTCCACGGGGACCGCCAGCATCGGGGCGCGCTCTGGCGGCATATTCAAGAAATTGAAACCACTGCCGCCATGCGCGTTGCCACTGGCAAGCTCTGGCAGCCAGCGGCGGCGCATCGCTGTATTCTGTGACGCCGTGAAGAGCGTAGAGCAGCCATGGTGCTGGGTGAGGATGAACGCGACCGTCAGACATCCCTCCGCCAGGATCATGAAGAGTTCGGCCTGAGCTTGAAAAGAGAGATCGCTCCCGCCTTCGAGCACCGGTATCGAAATGCCCATAAAGCCGGCGGCCGCCAGTTTTTGCATCTGCGCCAGCGGGTACGCGCCCGTGCGGTCGATCTCCGCGGCGGCCGGACGCAAGACCTCCGCCGTCAAACGCCGAGCCGCTTCCAGTGTGGCCGCGTCCCGTTCCTGTTGATTGGTCGATTCTGCCTGAAGCATCGCCTCACCTCCAGCTCTGATCTTACCATGGAGCAGGTGCTTCTGGGTATGCGCAGGGGCAGCTCACGGTTCCAGTTGGCGAGGCTCCAGGCGCAGCTATCCGGCCGTATGCTTGGTCAAATGCCTCACTGGAGATGCGCTCTATGCGACGCATTGCAGGATCAGCGCGCTGAGATTGCAAAACACTCTCCGCCATCCACCACCAGCCCACGACACCGCGACGCGCCTGCCGCCGGGCAATGCGCCTATGGCGCGCCCCCGTGCCAGCACCTGCTGGACCACGCGGGAGCATGAGCGGGGAAGCTACGCGCCAGTATCGATGCGGAGAATCTGGTCGGTGACCTCGGTCAGCGTCGCGCCGCTGATATCGGGCATCAGTGCCAGCGGGTCCAGCACCTGGCCGGGGCGACTGATGAAGGCCGCGGCGCAGCCCGCACGGAGTGCCCCCGCGACATCCCAGCTGTGCGCAGCCACCAGCCGATAGCCCGCCAGCGGGACACCCAGCGCATCTGCCGCCATCTGATAGGCCTCGCGGGCTGGCTTCAAGCGTTGGACGGTGTCGGCGGAGAGCACGTCCGTAAAGAGATCGCGAATGCCCGCATTGGTCAATTGCGCTTCAGCCACCGCCATCGTCGAGTTGGTCAGTGACGCCAGCCGCAAGCCCGCCGCTCGCAACCGTTCCAGGTTGGGGCGCACATCCGCGTGGGCTGGCAAGGTGCGCATCCCCTGGCGCACGACGTCGCGGTCTGCCTCCGTCAGCGCCATGCCATAGCGCATCGCCATCATCTCCAGCGCGCCAATTGCCAGCTCGCCAAAGTTATGGTAATTGTCGGTGATCGTCGCCACCATCGCGGATTGGAGCATCTGCCCGAACCATTCGCGCCGCTTCCCAGTGTCGCCAAAATGGGTCGCGAAGAAGGGATCCAGCGCGGCGAGATCGAGCAAGGTCTCATTGACATCGAAAACAATGATGCGTGCCATGGTGCATGCTCCTTTGTGCCTTGTGATGGGCGATGCGCGGAGACGCAGGGCGACCCTTACGAGCGCGCGACTTCATGCCAGGAAGGGTGCGCCCGTCGTCGTATCGATCTGGATAGGGACCAATTTCCAATCGAGCAACCGATTGCCTTGTACGGTCAACGTCAGAATGTCGCCCTGCGCTGAGTCGCCATACATGAGGTCAAAGATGAAGTTGCCCAGACTGTAGATGATGGGCTTGCCACGATAGATCTCATTGGGTTGAATGACATGGGGGTGGGCCCCGACGACCAGGTCAGCCCCCAGATCGATCGCTTCGTGCGCCAGCGCCTGTTGTTGGCTGTTGAACTGCAGGACATATTCAATGCCCCAATGCACGAACGCGATGACAAAATCGGCGGCGGCGCGCGCCGCCGCGATGTCCGCGCGCAGTTTCGTGCTATCCAGCCAGGCGTCTCCCGCTTGCGTCGCCGTCGCCGCGAACGTATCGGGGGAGACATCGCACGCCGCGACCGAGGCGAAGCGCGTGCCGTATCGTTCGACGATGATGGGCGTGTGCGCCGCGCTGTAGGTTGCGCCGCCACCGACAGGCGTGATGCCATAGCCCGGCAGCTGGCCCAGCATATCCGCGAAAGCCACCGGGCCATAATCACCACTATGGTTGTTCGCCACCGAGACGAGGTCAAAGCCCGCCGCCTGGAGCCGCGAGAATCCCAGCGGATCGGCGCGAAAGGTGAAGGGCTTGCCCGGGATCGGCGTGCCCAGTCGCGAGACGACGCATTCCAGATTGCCGACGGTCAGATCATAGCCACGCAGGAACGCCGCGGTCTTGTCAAAGGGAAAGAGGCCGTCGGCGCCCGCCGCGACCATTCGCGTGCCGACGGAACGCGCCAGCATGATATCGCCGGTGATGGCAATGGTCGTCGGGCGGAGGATCGGGGTCGGGGTGGCCGTTGGGGCAGGAGTTTGCGTCGCGGGAGGCGTGACGCGGGTAGCCCGCGGCGTTGTGCCACACCCGGCGAGGCTCGCGGCCGTCGCCAGGCCGGCGCCCAGCAGCGCGCGTCGCGACCAGCGATCTCTCATGGTGTGGTCCCTCTGCCCTTTCGTGATGGGATATCGTCAACAACAACCTGTGGCAGGCATGATGCTGTCTGGCAACAGGGGCACATCCCAGGGTTCTGGGCCGGGTCGCCTGGCAGGGTATCTATCCCCAACTCTGTCCAGTATATGACAATTGAGGGGATCCCAAACCCCCCAGAGGGGCGGCCGCCCCTCTGAACCCCGCTATCCAGTAGGTCATGCGCGATGGGTGATGGCGCCTCGGCTGTTAGCCTAATTCGCCTGATCGATCTCGAAGTTGTTGAACACATCGACGGTGCCGCTCAGGCCGCCCGCGACCCCCGTGTCTCCAGCGGTGAAGGTCGTATCCGAGAATGTGCCGACCTGGACCCCATTGGCGAAGAACGTAAAATCGCTGCCCTGCATGACCACTTTGAGCGTATTTTTCGCGCCCAGACCGGTCTTGAGGGCACTGTTGAAGGTCGGGTTCACCAATTCGTTGAATTGATTGCTGACGCTGATACCGAAATCCCACTGACCGGTGCTGTCTATCTCGAAGATATAAAAATTCCCCTTGCTGACGCGCCGGACGACGAGGCCATACGGTTGCAGATCTGAGCCCGATGCCTGTTTGGCATCGACGCTCACCACCGCATTGCCGACCTGATTGGTCGGGGCGTAACAGATGGCGCCCCCCACTACATGGTAGCCGTTGTTGGCGAAATAGCAATAGGTGTCAGACGACCAACCATTGACATTGGAAGTCAGCGGATCCTTGAAAAGGACGGTGACGGCCGGCGCAGTTGTGGCGGTCGGTAGAGGCGTCGCGTTGGGCCCCAGCGTCGCCGTCGGCGCGCCGCTGATCTGGGTGGTGGACGAATTTCCACGGGTGATGACAATGCCGAGAACTGCCGCCACGATCACAACCACGATCGCGAGCGTAATGCCAATGATCAGGGGCGACGAATTGCGACTTGGCGCTGGGGCCTGCGGTTGCGGCCAGATGCCGGGTCCGCCGGGCGGCACGAATTGCCCGGAGGGCGGCTGCCCATAGCCCGCTGGCGGATAGGGCATGGATGGCGGCTGTCCAAAGCCCGCTGGCGGCGGATAGGGCATGGACGGCGGTTGCTGGCCATAGCCCGCTGGCGGCGGATACGGCATGGACGGCGGTTGCTGGCCATAGCCTGCCGGCGGCGGATAGGGAGCCGAAGCTGGTTGCTGGCCATAGCTTGCTGGCGGCGGATAGGGCATGGACGGCGGTTGCTGGCCATAACCCGGTGCGGGATACTGATACTGGGGATAAGGTGGGGGATTCTGGCTGGCTTCCGACCATGCCGCCTCAGCCGGAGGTGTAGGGGACGGCGATTGCGGCGCCAATGGCAGGCCACAATTGGGACATGCGCTCGGACGTGGGTCGGTCAGCGGCTGACCACAACGTGGACATTGCATCATCGATCGTTTTTCCTTCGTGATACTACGCAATACAAGGTATCCGCTATGCAAGACGAATAGCTTGTCCGCTAGTCACTCAGCTTGTTCTCACAAGCCGAACGATCGCCGATCGCTCAGCCCAGATAGGGGGGTGAGGTGAGCACCGCGCGGTCCAGCCCGGTGGCCAGGTCTGGCGAGGAGGACATCAGCGTCACCTGGCTGCCCAGAATGAGACGACCGGGGACGCCTCGCAGCCATTGCAGGACGGCTATGTTGGCGCCCGGCACCCAACATCCCGGCAACGCCGCGCCCTCCGCCAGGGCCGCGCGCAGCAGCGCCCGCGTGATGGCCAGCGTGTCATTGGCCGTCTCGCCCACCACCGGCCCAATCTGTTCGCCCGTCCGCAGGCCATAGCCCGCCAGCGTCCCGTTGCGTTCCAGGACGAGCCCGTGCGCGCCGATGACGCGCAGCATGAAGAGGTGCTGGGCGTCGCGCGTCCGCCCCAACACCGTCTGGTCCAGCCAATGCAGCGCGGGCAGGTCGCGCGTGCTCTCCAACGGGCGGATGCGCCCATTGCGCTGCTCCGTCCGGCCAGTGAGCTGGTGCGCGCGATCTGGCCGGAGCATGAGGTACCAGACGGTCGCCAATGGATACGTCCCCCAGCGATGATAGAGCGCGAGCGGCGCGGGGAGTGGGTGAGCAATGATCAGGCGGCGCCAGCTATCCGGCACCACCGGCGCCAGGACGGCCCCCAGGAGCGCCTGGCCGATTTTGCCGCCTTGTAACGCGGGATGGACAAACAGTTCGGTCAGATATTCGACGCGCGCCGCCGCGTCGCGCACCGCCCGCGCATACCCCACCAGGGGCGCCACCGCGGCGCTGGCGCGCGCCAGGTCACTCATATCGACCGCGCCCCAGGCCGCGCCGCGCGACATCGTCTGGATCCACCCCGACCAGAGGCGCTGGTTGCCCTCCCAGTGCATCTGGCGCACGCGTTGATCCTCCGCGCCGACGCCGGAGGGTCCGTTCCCCGCGGCAATCCCCAGCAACGCGTCTTCCGCCAACACATACGCCGCCGCGCCGTCCGCCATATCGAGTGGGCGCAGGTCGATCCGGGTGGGTTGGGGGCTGGGCGCGATGGCCGTCGCCGGGTCGGGGAGGTGCGGTGGTGGTAATCGATCGATGATCATGGCGTCCATGTAATCTCCTCATCGCTGGTCAGCGGTCCGTTGAAAACGGGCGTCGCTTGTGCCACCAGGGCATCCCAGGCAGCGTTCGTCCGGGCATTGACGTTGGGATTCTCCGACGTATCGCCGAAGTGGGCGGCGGTGCCACTGCCCGTCGCCTGGGCGATCAATTGCGCGGCGCCGGCGGTGTCATGGGCATGGGTGGCATCGACGCGCACCGTCAACGTGACGTTCGAGCCCGCCTGGCGTTGCGCGAGCAGTGTATAGACGATATGTTGCCCCACCTGCTGCCAGGCATTGGGGGTATACCACGCGACGAACGTGTCGCGCACCTGGGCGGCACAATCCCAGGCTGGGGCCTGGGGTCCGGCGGCTTTACACTGCCCGAAGGCGCTTCCGTCGCCGATCGCGATGGTTGCGCCGACCATCGACCGATCTTTCAAGTCGCTGGTCGTCGTGAGGTTGACCGACCGGCCCGGCCCACCCAGATAGCCTGTGATGCCCAGGAAGCGCGCCGTCGTCGGCAGGTACACCCGCCGATACTCCCAATACTGGGTCTGG
>DAIDHM010000188.1 GCA_027459705.1 Ktedonobacteria bacterium
CCAGACCATCCGGCCGACACCACGTGTCACTGGGTCATGTCCTGATCGGAGCAATGAGCATCTTCACCTTGTTGCTCGCGGCCTGTGGCAGTACCAGTTCCACCACCAGTAATACTGGTGGCACGCCCAAGATGGGTGGTACCTTGAATGTGGGCCTCAATGCCGACATTACGACTCTCGATCCGCTGACCTCGTCGTCCCTGTATGATCGCCAGGTCATGCTCAACATCTATGACACACTGGTCTCTTCTGACGCGCAGAACAACATAAAACCCGATCTTGCGACCAGCTGGAAGTATGACTCGCCAACCTCATTGACCTTCACGCTGCGCACCGACGTCATGTTTCAGGATGGCACCCCGTTCAATGCTGCCGCGGTGGTCACCAACATCGAGCGCTACCTGGGAAGCAAAGCATCGCCACGCTATAGCGAATTGAGCAGCGTCGATCACGTCACCGCAGTGGATCCATCCCATGTCACCTTCGTGCTAAAACAACCATTCGCGCCATTGCTCGCGACATTGACGGATCGCGCGGGCATGATCCTCTCGCCAGCGGCGATCACGGCGCTGGGCAACAGCGGCCTGGCGAATGCGCCAGTCAACGCTGGATCTGGCCCTTTCACCTTCGTAGAATGGGTCAAGGGTGACCACCTGACCATCAAGAAGAATCCGCATTACTGGATGAAAGACGCCCAGGGTAATGCGATGCCCTACCTCAATCAAGTCACGTACAAACCAATCACCAACGAGACAACCATGTTGGCACAACTCCAGACCAACACGATCCAGGTGTCACAGGGCATCAGCCCCAATGATGTCGCAACGGTGAAATCGAATTCGAGTCTCGTATATAACCAGATTCCTGGCCTTGGTTTCAACGGTTTTATGCTGAACACCAAGATGCCACCACTGGACAACGTCCATGTGCGCCGCGCGATCGCGTATGGCGTCAACCCTCAGGAGATTGTGACGAGCGTTCTGAAGAACATAGGCGTCATCTCCTCGGGTCCGATCCCGCAGAGCAGTTGGGCCTATCCACAGGGTTCGACCCCACCTTTCACGTATGATGTCACCAAGGCAAAAGCTGAACTGGCGCAATCTGGTTTGACAAATGTTTCGTTTACCATGTTGATTGCCAGTGGGTCGCCACTCAATACGCAGCTCGCGCAGTTCTTGCAGGCTGAACTACAAACCGTCGGTATCACACTCAACCTCCAGCCAGAAACCTTCACGAAGATCCTGAGCGATACGGCGGCCTTCAATTATCAGGCCGCGTTGATCGGCTGGAGTGGTCGTGTGGATCCAGATGGCAACATGTACGGTTGGTTCCACACGGGTGGTGGATTCAATGACATGCAGTATTCCAACACCCAGGTCGACCAATATCTCGACGATGCGCGTACGAATACCGACCAAACGGCGCGCGCCAAGGATTACCAGCAAGCGCAGACGCAGATCCAGCAAGATGAGCCTTACGTCTTCTTGTACGATGGCGTTTCATCGCAGATTACCTCCAACACAGTCAAGAATTTTGTCTTGCTCCCCACAGGTATGATGGTGTTCACGACCACTTACCTGGGCTAAACAGCACCACTCCATTGGTTGAGCAACCTGGCCGATCCGTTGCGAGAATTGGCCAGGTTTGCCCGTCATCAGGTACTGTGCGTGGCAACGATAGGAGTGACGATGGCTGCTTATATCGCGCGACGGGTGACGTTCATCGTACCCGTGGCTCTCGTGGTGAGTTTCCTCACTTTCATGCTGATTCACCTGATCCCGGGAGATCCGGCGCGGGTCCTCCTGGGCGAAGAAGCAACTCCACAGAATGTTGCCGCGCTCGACAAACAGCTTGGATTAAACCAACCAATCACCACGCAATACTTGCAATGGCTAGGGCATGCGTTGCATGGCAATCTCGGCCAATCGATCATCCTCCAGCAACCGGTGACTACAGCAATCGCACAACGGCTTCCCGTCACTCTGGAGCTGGGGTTCGTCGCGTTGCTCTTCTCGTTGGTGGTCTCGATTCCCCTCGGCGTATTGGCGGCATCCTTTCGTAACTCGCCGATCGACTACATTGTCAATGTGCTGAGCATCATTGGTTCGACCGTACCGAGCTTCGTACTGGGGCTGGTCTTCATTCTCGTCTTCGCGGTTCTCCTGAAATTTGTTCCGCCCGGTGGCTATGTACCCTTCAATCAAGATCCTGCGCAAAATCTGCGCGATCTCATCATGCCTGCTATTGTGCTGGGCTCGGCGGCGGTCTCGATCAATATGCGTCAGGTGCGCGCCAATATGCTGGAGATATTGCACCAGGATTACATCCGGACCGCGCGCGCCAAAGGCCTCACGCGGCGCCGAGTGCTCTTCGTGCACGCCTTACGTAATGCATTGCTCCCGCTCTTGACGATTGTTGGGATCCAGGTCGGCGCTATCCTTGGTGGCACATTCATTGTCGAATCAATATTCCTCTGGCCCGGCATCGGCAGCCTGGCGATTCAGAGCATCCTGGCGAAAGATTACCCAGTCGTGCAGGGAGTCGTATTGTTGTCGGCGCTCGCCTACATGACCGCCAATTTGCTCGTTGACATCGGCTATGGTTTCCTTGACCCACGCATTTCCTATGCGTCGCACTGAATCAGGAGACGAATATGGCAACTGATACTGATTTTGCCCCCATCACCCTCGCCGGTGATGCCACCGATCAAATTGCCGAGGCTACTGGGCGACAAACGGTTATCCGGTTGCTGGGGCGCACCTTACGGCGCGATCCACGCTGGATCTTTGGCGTGGTGATTGCGGTGATTGTCGTGGCGGCTATTTTTGCCCCCTGGGTAAGCCCATATCCGCCCCTAAAATATCACCCCGCGATCGCGACGCAGCCACCGAGTTGGGCGCATCTTTTGGGGACCGATGCGTTGGGGCGCGATCAACTCAGTCGCATCATCTACGGCGCGAGGATCTCGTTGACGGTCGGCGCGATGGCAATTCTATTGGGTGGTCTAATTGGAACTTTGCTGGGATTGGTGGGCGCCTATTTCGGTGGTTGGGTAGATCAACTGATCAGTATCCTGGCAGATGCGTTATTGGCCTTCCCGTCGCTGATATTGGCGCTGGCGATCGCCGCTGTGCTGGGACAGAGCCTGGTGAACATCACCATCGCCCTGGCGGTCGTCCGTGTTCCTATCTATATTCGCATTGCCCGTGGGCAGACCTTGCAGCAAAAAGAACAGGAATACATCACGGCGGCGCGAGCGACTGGGGTTGGCAATTGGCGGATTATGATACACCATATCATTCCGAATATCTTCAGTCCCTTGCTCGTGCAAGCAACTCTCTCATTCTCCGCCGCCGTCCTGGACGAATCGGTCCTCAGTTTTCTCGGGCTAGGCGCCACTCCCCTGCCGCAGCCCGAATGGGGCAGCATGATCAGCGATGCGCAGAGCTACCTGACCAGTGATCCCTGGATGTTGTTGGGACCAGCACTGGCCATCATCATCACCGTGCTCAGCTTAAACCTGCTGGGCGATGGCTTGCGCGATTGGCTGGATCCACGCAACGAAGTACGGTTGAGCACTGGCGGGCGATCCTGAAGGTTCGGATCATATACTGCGGATGGATTCCGGTGGCACATGCATGTGCCAATTTCTGGGCGAGTGCGCCAGAGCGATTGAGGACGACACCCCTGTATGGCTTACGATACTACTGCCCCGTCAGCGGGCTATAGCGATGCCGATATCCGCGAAGTCGCGCTGAGCCGCGCTGAATATGAACGCATCGTCGAGTTACTCGGTCGCGTGCCGAACCGCGTCGAACTGGGCATCTTTGGCGCGATGTGGAGTGAACATTGCGGATACAAAAATAGCCGCCCACTACTCAAGCGCTTCCCGACAACCGGGCCACGAGTCTTGCTCGGCCCGGGCGCGGAGAATGCTGGCGCGATCGATGCCGGGCATGGTCTGGCCGTCGTCTTCAAGATCGAGAGCCATAACCATCCCAGTGCTGTCGAGCCATTCGAAGGCGCGGCGACCGGGGTCGGCGGCATTCTGCGCGATATCTTTACGATGGGCGCTCGTCCCATTGCCCTGCTCGATTCGCTCCGTTTCGGCTCCGCTACCGACCCACGCACGCGCTACCTCTTTGGCGGTGTCGTCGGCGGCATTGGCCATTATGGCAACTGCATGGGAATCCCGACGGTTGGTGGCGAGGTCTCCTTCGACCCGCGTTATCAGGCTAATCCACTGGTCAATGCGATGTGCGTAGGTGTCGTACCAAAAGACAAGATGCTCCCAGCGCGCGCGCGCGGCGCGGGAAACCCAGTATTGCTGGTGGGCGCCGACACTGGCCGCGACGGATTGCATGGCGCGACTTTTGCCTCTGTGACAGACCCCAATGCCACTCAGCGTTCGGCGGTGCAGGTCGGCAACCCCTTCCTGGAAAAATTACTGATGGAAGCCTGTCTGGAACTGCGGGATACTGGTTGGATCATTGGTTTACAGGATCTCGGTGCCGCCGGGCTGACCAGTTCCGCTGTGGAGGCAGCCCACAAAGGGGAGAGTGGCCTTGATATCGATGTCGCGCTGGTCGCGCGACGAGAAAGCGGCATGGTGCCATACGAGATTATGCTCTCCGAATCTCAGGAGCGCATGTTAGTCATCGCCCAACGTGGCCACGAGGATGACATCCGTCGGGTCTTCGCGAAATGGGGCCTGCATTCGGACCTGATCGGAACGGTCATCGATGAGCAGGTTTTACGGGTCCGCGAGGGTGACGTGATCGTCGCGGAGATCCCAACGGATCTTTTGACGGATCAGTGCCCGACGTATACGCGCCCGGGCAAACTGGACGAGCATCTGGCTGAACTCTGGGCATTTGACCCCGGAACTTTGCCTCCGCCCGCCGATCTCAGTGCGACACTGCTGCATTTGCTTGGTAGCGCCGAGATCGCTAGCCGCCGTTCGGTATACCGCACCTATGACCATATGGTTGGGGATAATACCATTCTCGCCCCCGGCTATGACGCGGCTGTTCTGCGCCTCCGTACTGAGGATGACGAGGAGACCGGAGTGAGCATCGCAGTGGCGACCGATGGCAATGGCCGTCTCACCTGGCTGGATCCTTACAATGGTGGCGCGCTGGCGGTGGCGGAGGCGGCACGCAACTGTGCCTGCACAGGTGCGACGCCAACCGCGCTGACCAACTGCCTGAATTTTGGCAATCCCGAGAAGCCCGAAGTCTATGCTGAACTCGCCAATGCCATCGATGGCATGGCCGCCGCCGCTCGC
>DAIDHM010000194.1 GCA_027459705.1 Ktedonobacteria bacterium
GAGATCGCGTGGCAGGCGTACGAACTTCTGGAAGAGCAACGGGATCTGATCTGGCGGGATCCCGAATCCATGGTCGCGGACCGTGATCTCCACCATTGTCACCGCTGGCGGGGCGGCGCTCAACCGGATGAGCGGCGATTGCTGCACAACGATTCGTCGCGCAGCGATCTCGATGGCGGTGCCGGGGTCCGAGTACTTCATGGCATTCGAGAGCAGATTGGTGAAGATCTGTTGCAGCCGTAAGCGATCAGCCCAGACCGAGCAATCGGATGGAATCGCCAGCTGCAACGGACGCTCGACCGATCGCGCCTCGTGCGGATCGATCTGTTCGGTCGCCATGCGCAGCACCTCCAAAACTCCTACTGATTCCATCTGGAGGTTTTCCAATCCCTGGTCGATGCGGCGTACTGACAGGATACTTTCGATTAATTCCTGGATGTTTTGACAGGACCGTACCGCTTGTTGTAGGAAGGTGTGTCGCTGTTCCGTTGTGAGGGTAGGGTCCAGCGCATCAAGCGCGTCAAGGTACCCACGCAGTGCCATGACGGGGTTGCGCAACTCGTGGTTTATGGATGAGATAAATTGATCTTTGAGATCATCCAGTTTTCTTGCCCTCTCTACGGCGTATTGCAGTTTTGTGGCATCGAAGATGATACGGCGGAAACCGGTGCGCATTGCGAGGGTAATGACCGCCACTGCCCATTCGGTCATGATGGCGCCAATCCAGAGGCCAATGAACTGGTGACGCGAAGAGACATCGTGCCCGGTGCTCAGAAAAGCATAATATAAGACCGCCGTTGAGATGAGGTTCAGCGCAGTGACGGTAATATAGAGCAAGCGATTATCGCCAATGACGACGGCCAGAACGATCGGAACGAAATAGGCCATGAACATCTGCCAACTCTGATCATCTAAGCCAGACAGCGTCCCACTCCGGCGCGCCACCATCACCCAGACCAGCTGAATGCCGACGACGAGCAAAAGGCACCCCAGCACGGTCAGATAACTCGCAAGTGTGATGTGCCGCCGGTTGGCGCTCACATAGGCGAGGATCGAGACACAGGTGTAGAGCGCGATGGCGGCGAAGATGGTAACCAGAGCGGGGGCGGGCATCAGACTTGTGGGGTGAGGTCGTGAGAAGACATAGCCGATATTTCCACCGAATCCCAGGACAGTCGCGATCGCCAGAATGACATCAGCGCGTTTTGTGATGATCAACCGCTGATCCGTTTCGTAGCGCTGAAGCAGGCTATTGAAGGTCGGTACGGAAATTTCGGGTTGAGCCTGACTCATACGATCCTCCGCTGGAATGTGACACGCCCTCCGCTCTTGGGTCGGCTCAGGGCTTGATAGACCTGGCTCAGGTCCTGATCGCGTGTGAGCTTCAGGTCATAATGGCGCAGAATCGCCGTGGTGAGCGCCTTGAATTCGAGGCGCGCGACCATCTCACCCAGACAGCCATGCATGCCACCACCAAAACCGACCCAGGCATAGGGCGTCTGTTTATCCTCGTCGCGCGGCGCCATGAAGCGGTCCGGATCGAACCGCTGGGGATCGGCGAAATAGTCAGCGCGCCGGTGGGTGTATGCTGGTACGAGGCCTACGATGGAGCCCTTGGGGATCGCATAACCGTCATATTCCAGATCCTCTTTGGCCCCGCGAAAGAAGAGATGCACTTGCGGATAGAGGCGTAACGTCTCTTTGATGATTGCATCTAAGAATGGTTTCTGCCCGAGATCGGCAAAGCTGATTGGTGCATTCGTCGCCGCGGCTACCTCCGCTCGAACACGTTCCCACAGTTCCGGGTTGCGTAGCAATTCAACGAAAGCCCAGGTCAGGGTATCGGTCGTCGTGTCATAGCTGGCATGGATCAGGAAGATGATCTGGGTAATAATCTCCGCATCGGGCATGCCCGCCTCGGCGAGGAGGTGAATGATGTTGGTCTGATCGCTGGTTTTCTGTCGCGCCACAATCTGGCTGATGCGTCGCGTAAGCCAGTCACGTGCCGCGAGGGCGCGACCATACTTGGTGATGGGTCCGGGAATGAAATGAATGAGGGTGTTGACGCCTGCCGCGAACGTATTCCAGTGGTGCAAGAGTTCGGCCGCCTCGCCTTCATCGGGATCCAGCCCAAGCATGAGGGCTATTCCCAGGTTAAAGGTGGTCGCGGCAAATTCGCGTTGCAGGACGATCTCTCCGCGCTCACCCCAGGTGGCGAGACGGCGCGCGATGACCTGGTTGATCGTCTCCAGATAGAGCGGCATGGTGCGGGCGCTGAAGGCCGGCGCCATCCAGCTTTTGAGCCTGGCGTGGACTTCACCATCGGTCAGTGTGAGTGCGTCGCCGAGCAATCCGTGGATGATGGCATAGCCGGCGCCAGTGTCCAGACTCTTCTGTGCCGTCGCGAGGACAAACCGCTGACCCTCCGCGCTCAAGAATATTGTTGCCGGTTTGCCGAGAATATTGCTCTTGAAAGTCGGGCCATAGCGAGCAAAATGGCGCGAACTATAACCGTAAGGATCGGTAAAGAGGCTGAGGGTTTCGCCGATCAAGGGTGGACCAGTGCGCCCAGGAAGCTGTGCCATGCGTCGCTGTTCCTTTCATGGGTGAGCAAGGCATTTAGATCAATATGTCGGGGTTTTCCGCCAGATCCTGCCAGTGTTGTCGCCGATCTTGCGGCATATACGCGATAGCAGCGTTGATGGCAGCGAGCAAAATTGGAACACTGATGGGTTTGATGAGATATTGATCAGCGCCTGACGCGAGGCCAAGAAACTTGTCTTTCTGCTGTGCCAGTGCCGTCAGGATTACCAGTGGGATCTCGGCGGTGGTGGGATCGCCACGCAGGACGCGGACGAGTTGCAAGCCATCGAGCTCTGGCATCATGACATCGATGACAATGCAGCTTGGCAAAGGTTTACCCGCCTTGAGCTGTTCCTCGATGATCTCAAGTGCTACAACACCATTGTTGGCGGTCAGGATCTGAAACTGACTCATAAGAGGAAGGACATCTTGATACATCGCAAAGATTGCTGGATTGTCATCGACAAGTAACACCAAGTGCTGCACCATAACAGATCCTCCTTAAACCGGACGATCGCAGGAGATCGGAGCCAGCTAAAAAATCTCTTGCTCGCTATCCTTATACCGACCTTGCTTATACTATACTGGCGGGCGTAGCTGAATGCAAGCGGGCAAAACCATCTAACACGAAAACTTTATTATGTATGTTAATGATAATTGCTACTGCCTCGGTCACCATGGTGCTCGCATTGCTGGCATCGGTTGTTGGCGTGGGTTGTTTCAGGGGAGTGATGACTTCTTACCCATTTGCAACTATAGCACTTTGCTGAATACATAACAACTGTGGTGAAATATATCTGCGCTACTCAAGCTTCATCCCTGTTGTGCATATCCTGATGCATCCTCAATCCTCCATGGATGTAGCGAAAGCGGCGCGAATATCCGATACTGGAGGCATCGACAATTCTGCGCACTTTGCGAGGTGATGCTATGGCTCAGCAACCACGGTTACGGATCGGCGTCGTTTTTGGCGGACGGTCCGGCGAACATGAAGTCTCGGTGGCATCGGCGCGATCCGTCATGGCGGCGATCGATCGTACCCGATACGAAGTTGTGCCGATCGCGATTACGCGCCAGGGTCAATGGCTGCCGGGCGTGGAACCCCAACAACTGGCCGCGCCGGGTGACGTCTCTGATGCGGCCGCGACGGAAGCCGTGACGACTGCCGCGACCGGTTTCGCGTTGCTGCCCCAGCAACATGAGGGACAGGCCTCGCCACTACAACTCGATGTGATATTTCCGGTATTGCATGGCACCTTTGGCGAAGATGGCGCACTGCAGGGCATGCTGGAGATGGCGGGGCTTCCTTATGTTGGCTGCGGTGTCCTGGCCTCAGCGCTGGGGATGGATAAAGAGAAATCCAAACTGATCTTTCAAGCGGCAGAACTCCCGATTATCCCCTGGGTTACTGTGACGCGTCGCGAAGTGGATGCCGCGCTGGACGAGGTGGTAGCGCAGATCGGTCTCCGTCACGGCTATCCGGTCTTCGTCAAACCCGCCAATCTGGGTTCCAGCGTGGGCATCTCCAAAGCGCACGATGCGGGAGAACTGCGCGATGCCCTGCGGCTCGCCGCCCGCTATGACCGCAAGATTGTGGTCGAACCAGGCCTTGCCGTCCGTGAACTGGAAGTTGCGGTCCTCGGCAATGACGATCCTGAGGCCTCGGTGGTCGGTGAGATCGTCCCCAGCGGCGAATTTTACGATTACCGGGCTAAATACTTGGATGGCGCCTCGCGCATTTTCATCCCAGCCGCGATCAGCGAAGATCTCACACTGAAGATCCGCCAGTTGGCCATCCGCGCCTTCCGGGCGCTGGACCTCAGCGGACTGGCGCGGGTCGATTTCTTCCTGGAGCGCGAGACGGATCGCGTCTTTCTCAATGAGGTCAACACGTTGCCGGGCTTCACAGATATCTCGATGTATCCAAAACTCTGGGAAGCCTCGGGGTTAAGCTATCCACAACTCATGGATCGCCTTATCGAGTTGGCTTTGGAGCGCCATGCCGAACGGCAACGCAACGAGACTGCCCTGCACGAAGTTTGAGCAACTGGGAAGGCCTGTTGTGCCGAGCTTGATAAGTGAATTCTCTCGATCCGCCCAACCCCCCTTGCTCCAGCAAACTTTGAACAAGGTGAATGTTCGGGCTGGTGCATTCTGGGGGGCCTATGGTGTCGCGGCGCTGGGAATAGTCGCACATTTCTATACTGCCAGCCACGTTCTTTAGTGCATAAAAGCTCTCGCTCCTGTTCAAATAGCGGCCGGGATCAGTGCGGCCGCGTCGGGGGAAGATCGAGCCGCAGCCAGGCTGCAGGTTGCCGCCCCGGCCGCCAACCCTGAGGCATCGCCATCGCAGGTGGTGGGGTCGATAGCCAACGCCATGAATTATTCGCTCTGGTTATGCAGGCTGGTCATGATCTCTTCGGCTCCTCAGCCTGTCTCCCCAGCTTCGGGCAGTGATCCTTCCAGTCCAGCGAAATCCCAATAGATACTCGATGCGATGAATCTGGGCGTTCAGGGCAGTATGAATGGAGGTGAAACAGAGGGTACAATCTATACAACAACGAATGAGGCATATAAAGTTGCGCGGGCCTATGTAGGCGCTGGAGTGAATCCAGGTACGTTTAATCCTGAACATGGGGGAGAATATAGTATGGAAAGTACTGCACCAGATGCTGCTCGGCGAGCCTACCATATCGATACGTATGACTATCATGGAGATCGTCTAGGACCACACTTCAACATCTTACGGGGTGTACCTAATGGAAGGGGTGGATATCGCTACTATACACCAGGAGGATTTAATCTCCATGTCTATGTTTCCGATTGGAGGTGAGGTTATGCAGACTTCACTGACATTTCGACGCTGGCGCGTCTATGAAGTTCCCCAGCAAGGCATTGTTTTTGAGACCGATCGTGGTGGTCTGTTGTTACTAGTATCCCACTTGGCCTCACTCATGGTAGAGGGGTCTCCATCGGACTCGGAATATTATCCAGACTTGAATACAAGCGAAATAGATCCTCAAAGCGAGCGGTTCATGCTGCAGTATCTACCAGATTCATGGATTCAACAAGCTGGGTGGATGGGGCAGGAACAACCCCTAGGCATTGTTATACCGCGAGTACCGCGAGCCCTGCGGGTGGTCAAGGAGCAAGGGAGAATTCGCATGGAGGGCAATGTTTCAGGTTTGTCCTGGTTAATAACGCGCATTTTGGATGCAGAATTTGCGATATGGCCACTCCAACAATATCAACCTGGGAAAGAACTGGATGCGTCTTCACTGCCGTTTGAGTTCAGACTGGTACCACCGGAAGATGATGCCGAGGAGCCTGCTGGTTAAGCTTGCATCTCGCTTGATGAGCAAGTCTTAGGGACATTGCATGTCGACGACCAGGTGCTGGCGTACAACATGGCCACGGGGAACCGGATGGTCCGGTGCCGGTCGCAAGCCAAGACGGTGCAGCACGTCTTCAAAAACCACGATACGAACCTGCTGGATGTGACCATCGCGCCCCTGAAGTAACCCGCTCCCACGACCGCTACCAGCGACACGCGCACCACGGCGACCGAAGCCGTCGCGGCCAACCCGCCCTCCGCCCAGCGCGCTGGGTGCACCGGAGACGCTGCACACGACGACGGAGCACCCGTTCCTCACGGCGGATCGTGGCTTCGTGGCGGTGCAGACGCTGCGGGTCGGTTGTTGAGGAATCTTTCTCCAACAATGATATAATGGAAAGAAGCTTGAATCGGCCAGCCTCGATATCGGAGGAACGCACATGACTGAGAAATTGTCTGCAGTGATCCAGCAGGCTGAGAAATTGTCACCAGCCGATCAAGATGCATTGGCTGAAGCGATGGTGATCATGATCGATGAACTCGGTTGGGAATGTCGCTTCGCCGATCCCCGGAACCAAGAGAAGATGCAACGAATGGCTGAGGATGCGTTACGTGAACATGCTGCCAACCAGTCCGAAGAATGGCCATGAGATCATTTCGTACCGGGCAATTCAAGCAGCTACTCGCCGGACTACCGGAAGTGATTCAGCGTCAGGCAGAGGAGGCGTATGCCCAGTTTCAACGAAACCCTCAATATCCCAGTTTGCAATTCAAACAAGTTGTTCCTGACATATACTCCGTCCGCATCGGACTTCATTACCGTGCGCTCGGCAGGCGCACTGATGATCTGATCCTCTGGTTCTGGATTGGAACCCATTCGGAGTACGACAAACTGGTATTAGGCTCACACGCGATTGTGAATGCCGCCAGCATCGTAGATGATCGATAGCAGCCGACGAAGACCTGCCTCGACCATATCCCTGTGAGATAATCCCTGTCTCCTTGTATCCCAATGTTGCCCCCTACATGATAGAACCACTCCACTGAAAGGCCATGTCTCGTACGCTTTCGTAGAACACCACACGGGGAGCCTGACACTTTTTCCGTCTATTTTGCCGTTCATCTCCCGTCGAACATTCTTGAGTGGCGAAAACTCGGCATGGTCCTGGCACCAATACCGAGTGGCAAAGCCTTGATATCCCTCGATATAGCTCAAGCCCTGACTGTTTATCTGCTACACATTGTTGATGGTCCCCCCACCAGCTCACCGAACCAAATACCCATATCAGCCATGAGCGCGATCATCGTGCAATCGCGAAAACCGAGCGGGCAAGCTCAGCAAATGACGTATGACCAGCTGGGACAGATGGTGACCTGGCAGAACATCGGGGGCGATCCCGCTATCTGTGTGGACCTGAGTGGAGCGTATACCCAGGTCGCGGCGGGCAACACAAACTTCGATGGAGATGGCTTCGCGTATGCCGCCGACCTGTGGCCCGCGACGGTCACGACGCCCGACGGCAGCTGCAATCTGGGAGCGGCCAACGGACCAGGGGCAGTACAATTTCAGGGACAGACGATCTCCTTGCCAGCGGGGCAGGCGGCGGCGTTGCACCTGGTGGGAGCGGCGACGAACGGAGACCAGACCGGGACGGTGACGGTGACCTACACCGATGGGAGCACGAGCAGCCTCAGCCTGACGATGACCGACTGGGCCGCCAGTCAGCCATATCATGGCGAGAGCGTGGCGGCGAACTTTGCCCATCGGCAGACGGGCACCACGGATACCACCCCGGCGGTCAGCCTCTTTACGTATACGCTCCCCTTGACAGCGGGCAAAACGGTCCAGAGCCTGACGTTGCCCACCAACACTAACATGCATCTGGTAGCGCTGTCGGCCACCTGGCAATCCCCAAATCATGCGAGCTATGCGTACGATGGCAGCGGGCAGCGGGTGCAGCAGACGGTGACCAGCGGCGGCACGACGACGACCACGACGTATGTCGGCGCGGATCAGGAAGTCAGCACCACCGGCACGACGACGACGACCACATACTACTACCCGGCGGGACCGGTGACGGCAGAGCGGGTGAATGGGACGCTCTCGTACCTGGTACACGACGGGCTGAGCAGCGTCGGAGCGGCGTTGGATGCGGCGGGACATCTGATGGCCGCGCAACTCTTCGCGCCGTATGGCACCCTACGCTATACCCAGGGTACGATGCCGACTGATCTCAGCTTTACCGGCCAGCATAGCGATCCCTCGGGCTTGCTGTACTACAACGCGCGCTACTATGACCCGTATGTGGGGCAATTCACCAGCGCCGACACAGTGCAGGGGCCGAACCGGTATGGGTATGTCGGCGGGAATCCCACGACAAATACTGATCCTACTGGCTGCGCTAAATGTAATTACATAACATTGTTTACAAAACTGGCAATTGGAATATGGTATCTGAATTTGGCCATGCAACAAGTGCCTCCTGCACCGGGGAGTTCCATACAAACACCGCCTAATTATCCCGACTACACGGAGAATCCCCAACTAGGCGGAATCAATCCAGAAACCCCAGGGACTTCTTACAACAGCTACATACAGCAGGCCATCAGCGATTGTTTCAATACCAAGGGGCCAGGTAATCCAAGAGATCCGTCCAATAATCCTAATACGCCATATAACGGTCATCCTGGTGGTACACAAGCACATGCTCAGAGAGGGAAATCCACTAGACTAAGAAATGGGAAGTATAGTCATTCTTACTCTGTAGTCGGCTCACTAGCCGCGGCAGCCCCATCCATCAGCGCTATTGGGATGGTAGGAGGTTACACGTTGTATCATCACTATGGGTATGACGCCGCCCAGTATGGGGAAGCAGGCAGTGTCTATGCGGCACCGAATTCTGCATTCACGAGTAGTGCGGTGGCATCATATAATGCCTTTACCTCATCTGCATCGTCATCCCCAAATATATTCCAACTCGCCTGGACCGAAGGCTCGTACTTAGCGCAGCAATC